>NZ_JBFARL010000086.1:0-33527 GCF_040674655.1 Actinomadura sp. NPDC049753
CTTCCAGGACCCGCCGGACCACACCCGGCTGCGCTCCATGGTCAACAAGGGCTTCACGCCGCGGATGATCGGGCGGCTGGAGCAGCACATCCGCATGACGGTGGCGACCACCCAGCGCGTCCGGGACCTGCCCCCGCCCTTCGGGCCGGCGGTGACCGGGGTGCGGCCGCTGCCGCGGGACGGCTTCGGCTTGGGCGGCTCGGGCTGCTGCGCGGCCCGAGCGGCGAGCTCGGTGAGGCGGCCGCGGCCCTGCGCCTCCCAGGACGGCCCGTAGGCGGAGACGGCGGCGTCCTCCAGCGCGCCGAGGAAGTCGGCGGCGGACTTCGGCCGCTTCTCTGGCTCCTTGGCCAGGCCCTGGAGGATCAGGTCGCGCAGCGGCCCCGGGACCTCCTCGGCGGGGATCGGCGCCTCGCGGTGCTGCCGCGCCATGTTGCGGCCCGCGTACGGGGGCCGCCCGGTGAGGCACTCGTAGAAGATCGCGGTGGCGGCGTACAGGTCGGTGGCGACGGTCGCGGGCGCGCCGTCCCACAGTTCGGGCGCCGCGTACTGCGGGCCGTGCTGCGCCTCGGTGCCCGCGGGCGCCGTCGCGAAGTCGGTGATGCGGGCGTTGCCCTCGGCGTCGACCAGGATGTTCGCCGGGCGCATCGAGCCGTGGACGAGATCATGATCGTGCGCGGCCGCGAGGCCGAGGAGTGTGCCGCCCAGCATCGACAGGGCGGCGAGGGGGCCGCACGGGCCCTGCGCGGCGAGCATCCGCCGCAGGCTCACGCCCTCGACGTGCTGCGTCACGATCGCGGCGCCGTCGGCGGTCTCCACGAAGTCGTAGAGGTCGACCACGTTGGGGTCTTCGAGCTGGGACAGGCCCCGGGCCGCCACGCGGTAGCGCGCGAGAAACGCCTCGTCGGCGCCGAGCGCCGGGTCGAGGTATTTGATCGCGACCCGCGTGCCGGTCATGTCGTCGACCGCCAGCACCACCCGGCCCGAGGCTCCGCCGCCCAGTTCGCGTTCGTGGGTGAAACCCGGGACCGTCCAGCCGTTGACCACGGTGAAAGCCATCCCTCCGATGTCGTACTTGGTGGAATATCGGCCCGTACGCCACCGGGTCAAGGCAAGTCGCCGAACTGCAACTGAGAGACTGCAACCGTGACTGACTTCGATCGCTCCCGGCAGTTGTTCGACCGTTCCGCCGCCGTTGTCCCAGGTGGCGTCAACTCCCCGGTGCGGGCCTTTGGTGCCGTTGGCGGAACGCCCCGTTTCATGGCGTCCGGGCGTGGTCCGTACCTTACCGACGCTGACGGCAATACCTATGTCGATCTGGTGTGTTCGTGGGGACCGATGATCCTCGGGCACGCGCATCCGGCCGTCGTCGAGGCCGTTCGGGACGCGGCCGGGCGCGGAACGTCCTACGGCGCGCCCACCCAGGGCGAGGTGGAGCTCGCCGAGGAGATCGTGTCCCGCACGCCGGCGGCGAAGGTCCGGCTGGTCAACTCCGGGACCGAGGCGACGATGTCGGCGATCCGGCTGGCCCGCGGGTTCACCGGCCGCACCAAGATCGTGAAGTTCGCGGGCTGCTACCACGGGCACGTGGACTCGCTGCTCGCCGCGGCGGGGTCCGGCGTCGCCACCTTCGGACTCCCCGACACGCCGGGCGTGACCGGCGCGACCACCGCCGACACGCTGATCCTCCCCTACAACGACGTGACGGCCGTGGAGACGGCCTTCCACGACCACGGCACCGACATCGCCTGCGTGATCACCGAGGCGGTGCCGTGCAACATGGGCGTGGTCCCGCCGCTGGCCGGGTTCAACGCGCTGCTCAAGCGGCTGTGCGAGCGCCACGGCGCGCTCCTGGTGATCGACGAGGTGCTCACCGGGTTCCGGGCGTCGCGGTCCGGATGGTTCGGGATCGAGGGCGTGGCCGGCGACCTGATGACGTTCGGCAAGGTGATGGGCGGCGGGCTGCCCGCCGCGGCGTTCGGCGGCCGCGCCGACGTCATGGACCATCTCGCCCCCGCCGGCCCCGTCTACCAGGCCGGGACCCTGTCGGGGAACCCGCTCGCCACCGCCGCCGGGCTCGCCACGCTGCGCGGCGCCACCGACGAGGTGTACGCCGCGATCGACCGCTCGGCGGAGATCGTCTCGAAGGCCGCGTCCGAGGCGCTGGAGCGCGAGGGCGTCCCGCACTCGCTGCAGAACGCGGGCAACCTCTTCTCGATCTTCTTCACCGAGGGCGCGGTGGGCGACTTCGCCGCCGCGCAGCGGCAGGACCCCAGGGCGTACGCGGCCTTCTTCCACGCCGCGCTGGAGCGCGGGGTGTACCTGCCGCCTTCGGCGTACGAGGTGTGGTTCCTTTCGGCCGCGCACGACGACGAGGCTCTGGGACGCGTGCTGGAGGCCCTCCCGCACGCCGCCCGCGCCGCCGCCCGGGCGGCGGCGTCCTGAGGACGGGAGGGCGTCCTAGAACGGCAGACGGCGGAAAGCCTTCAGGGCGTTGACGACGGATTCGGGGCGCGGTGCGTGCAGGGGAGCGCGCACCGCGGGGTCGTCGATCAGCCCCTCGTCGGCCAGGCAGGCCTTGAGGACGGCCGGGGACGGCTCGCCGAACAGCGCCTCCGCCATCGGCAGCAAGGCGTTGTGGAAGGTCAGCGCCCGCGCCGCGTTCCCCTCCCGTACCGCGCGCGCCATGGCGGCGTAGGCGGACGGGGCGAGGCACGCGGACGCCGCGACGCCGCCCGCCGCGCCGAGCTGGAGCATGGGGTAGATGTAGGCGTCGTCTCCGGCCAGGATCGCCTTGCCGGGGTTGGCGGCCAGCACGGCGAGCGTGTCCTGGTCGATCGCGCCCGCGCAGTGCTTCATGCCGGCGACGCAGTCGAGCGCGAGGATCGCCAGGAGGGCGTCGGCCGACAGGGGCCTCGCCGTCCGGTACGGCACGTTGTACGGGATCAGCGGGACGTCCACGGCCGCGCCGACGGCGGCGAAGTGGTCGATGACGCCCTCCTCCGACGGCCGCAGGTAGTACGGGACGACGACGAGCAGCGCGTCGGCGAGCGGGGCGCGCTCGCGGGCCTGCCGGATCGAGTCCTCGGTGCCCATCGTCCCGGCGCCCACCGTCAGCGGCGTCCCGTGCTCGATCGAGACGCCCCGGCACACCTCCAGCACCGTCCGCTGCTCGGCGGCGGTCAGCAGCGCGGCCTCGCCGGTGGTGCCGAGCGCGACGAGGCCGGCCGCGCCGTTCTCCAGGCAGTGGCGGGCGAGGCGTTCGAGGGACTTGGCGTCCACCTCGCCGGAGCCGGTGAACGGCGTGACGAGGGGCGCGTGGATTCCGTGCATGAATCTCACCTCGTTCAGGCGGCCGGCGCGTCGGTGGCGGGCTGCGCCGGCAGGCGGCGGACGCGGGACCGCGGCCGGACACTGCCGGCGGCGACCCCCGCGATGATCAGAGCGGCGCCGGCGAGCCGGACCGCGTCCACGTGCTCGCCCAGCAGCAGGGCCGCCGAGACGAGCCCGAACGGCGGGACGAGCAGCGAGTACATGGCGACCGTGCCGGCCTCGTACCGGCGGATCAGCCAGGCCCATCCGCCGAAGCAGAACAGCGTCGCGACGTAGGCGATGAACGCCAGCGAGCCCACTCCGGCGACCGAGAGGTCGCGCGCCGCCTCCGGCACGGCCCCCGGCCCCTCGAAGACCAGCGACAGGGCGAGCAGGGGGAGCGGCGGCACCAGCGACATCCACACCATGAACGCGAACGGGTCGACCGGCTCCTCGGTGGACTGGTTCATCCGCCGCATGGCGACGTTCGCCAGCCCCCAGCCGGCCGCGCCGCCGAGGCAGACGAGGAACGCGCCCACGGGGCTCCCGCCCTCGCCCTGCGCGACGCCGAGCACGGTGATCCCGGCGAACGCCACGACCATCCCCGCGATCTGGCGGCCCCCGACGCGCTCGCCCAGCAGCAGGCCCGCGAACAGGGCGGTGAAGACGGCCTGCACCTGGAGCACGACCGACGCCAGGCCGGCGGGCATGCCGATGCTCATGCCGATGAACAGCAGGCCGAACTGCCCCACGCCGAGCGGGACGCCGACCAGGGCGAACCAGCGCGCGGCGACCGGCGGGCGGCGGACGAGGAAGACCGCGGGCACCGCCGCGGCCGTGAACCGCAGGGCGGCCATCAGCAATGGCGGGAAGTCGTCCAGGGCCACCTTGATGGGCACGAAGTTGAAGCCCCACAGCGCGGCGATCAGCGTGGCCAGCAGGACGTGGCGCGATCTCATCCCTCGATCGTGAGGAAACACTTGCTTTAGGACAAGCGAGAACTTCTTGACACCTCGTTTTAGTATTGCTTCATGCTTGATCTGGAACGGTTGCGCGCCCTGCACTCGGTCGCGACGTACGGGTCGGTCAGCGCCGCCGCGGACGTCCTGCACGTCACCACGTCCGCCGTGTCCCAGCAGCTCGCGAAGCTGGAGCGCGAGACCGGGCAGAAGCTCCTGGAGCGCAACGGCCGCGGCGTCCGCCTCACCGACGCCGCCGAGCTGCTCGTCGCGCACGCCGAACGGATCCTGTCGCTGGTCGAGCAGGCGCAGGCCGACCTGGAGGCGCACCGCGGCTCCGTCGTCGGCCAGCTCACCGTCGCCTCGTTCCCGACCGCGATCCGCGGGCTGATGCCCGTCGCGCTGCGCGCCCTGCACGCCGACCATCCCGATCTGCGCGTCCTGCTCCGCGAGGAGGACCCCATGCGCAGCATGCCGCTGGTGCTGCGCGGCGACTTGGACATGGCCGTCGTCCAGGACTGGAACAACGAGCCGCTCCCGCTCCCCGAGGGCCTGTGCAAGGGCGTCATCTGCGAGGACGTCGCGGACGTGGCGCTGCCCGCGGGCCACGACCTGGCCGGGCGCGACACGATCGACCTCAAGGAGCTCGCCGGGGACCCGTGGATCAGCTCCTCGCCCGACAGCATCTGCTGCGACTGGCTGCTCCGCACGCTGCGCGCCGTCGACAGCGAACCCCGGATCGACCACCAGGCCTACGAGTTCGCCACGCAGCTGTCCCTGGTCGCGGCCGGGCTCGGCAACGCCATCCTGCCCCGCCTCGGCCGCTGCGACGTCCCGCCGGGCGTCGCGATCGTCCCGCTCTCGGCCCCCCTGTCGCGCCGCGTCTACGCCGTCTGGCGCGAGGAGGCGGCCCGCCGGCCCGCGATCCGCGCCGCCGTGACCGCCCTGCGCGCCGCCGTGCCGGCCGGTTGCGGGGAGGAGGCGTCGGCGCGGGTAATCTGACGACGCCATGACTGACACGACGATCGTTCACCTCCTGCGGCACGGCGAGGTGCACAACCCCGAGGGCATCCTCTACGGGCGGCTGCCCGGCTACCGCCTCAGCGAGGACGGCGTCCTCATGGCGAAGGCCGCCTCCCGGTGGTTCGCCGACAGGGACGTGACCGCGCTGTTCTCCTCGCCGATGCAGCGGGCGCTGGAGACGGCCGCGCCGCTGGCCGACGCGCTCGGCCTGCCCGTCACGGTGGACGACCGCCTGATCGAGGCCGGCAACCACTTCGAGGGGCTCACGTTCGGGGCGGGGACCGGCTCGCTGCGCCGCCCCGAGCACTGGCGCCACCTCGTCAACCCGTTCCGCCCGTCCTGGGGCGAGCCGTACAAGCTGCTCGCCGCCCGGATGCGGGCCGCCGTCATCCGGGCCCGGGAGGCGGCGCGCGGCCACGAGGCCGTCTGCGTCAGCCACCAGCTGCCGATCTGGATCCTGCGGCTGTCCGCCGAGCGCCGCCGGCTCTGGCACCACCCGGCCCGCCGGGAGTGCTCGCTCGCCAGCCTCACCAGCCTGACGTTCGAGGGCAGCCGGCTGGTGGAGGTCGCCTACTGCGAGCCCGCGGCCGGGATCGCGAAGGGCCCCAGTGTCGCGGGCGCCTGACCGCACCGCTAAGTTTGTACTACATCCTGTAGTACTCCACGTCTTGTACTGAACGCCTTGTAGTACCACCGAGGAGGGGCACGTGAACCCCCGCCGCATCTCGCCTTCGCGCGCTCCTTTCCGTGCGGGCGCCGCCGTCGCGCTCTGCGGCCTGCTCGCGGGCTGCGCCGGCACCGGCGCCGCGGACGGCGGGCCCGACGGCGGCGACAACCGCTTCATCTCGGGCAATGGCAACGTGACCGAGTACAAGGCGGCGCAGCGCAAGAGCCTCCCGAGCGTCACCGGGGAACGGCTCGACGGCGGATCCTTCAGGCTGGCCGACCTCAAGGGCAAGGTCGTCGTCGTCAACTTCTGGGCGTCGTGGTGCGCGCCCTGCCGGGGCGAGGCGCCGTCCCTCCAGCACGTCTACGACGGGAAGAAGGCGCAGGGCGTGGAGTTCCTCGGCGTCAACTTCAAGGATTCCAAGCCCAACGCGCAGGCGTTCGAGCGCAAGTTCAAGGTCACCTACCCCAGCCTCTTCGACGCCGACGGCCGCGTCACGCTGGCGTTCCGTGAGGTCCCGCCGAGCGCGATCCCGAGCACCCTCGTCCTGGACCGGCAGGGCCGCGTCGCCGCACGCGTCATCGGCGCGACCACGTTCACCAAGCTGGACCCCCTGGTCGGCAAGGTCCTCGCGGAGAAGTGAGCTCCCTGGACGAGACGGTCGTGAGCGGGTCGTTGGTGGCGGCGGCGCCGCTGGCGGCCCTCGCCGGGCTCGTCTCGTTCGCCTCCCCGTGCGTCCTGCCGCTGGTCCCGGGTTACCTGTCGTACGTGACGGGCATGACCGGCGCCGACCTCGCCGAGCAGCGGCGTGGGCGGCTCCTCGCCGGGGTCCTGCTGTTCGTCGCCGGGTTCAGCGTCGTCTTCGTCAGCTACGGCGCGGTCTTCGGCGGCCTCGGACGGTGGCTGCTGGAGTACCAGGACACGATCACCCGCGTCCTCGGCGTCATCACGATCGTGTTCGGCCTGGCGTTCATGGGCTTCGTCCCCGGGCTCCAGCGGACGGTGAAGTCGGGGCGCCTCCCGGCGGCCGGGCTCGCCGGGGCGCCGCTGCTCGGCGTCCTGTTCGGGCTGGGCTGGACGCCGTGCATCGGCCCGACGCTCGGCGCGGTGCAGGGCCTGGCGATCACCGAGGCCAGCGCCGGGCGCGGAGCGCTGCTGTCGCTGGCGTACTGCGCGGGCCTCGGCCTGCCGTTCGTGGCCACCGCGATCGCCTACCGTAGGGCGCTCGGCGCGTTCGGCGCCGTGAAGCGCCACTACCCCCTGGTCATGCGGATCGGCGGGGGGATGCTCGTCCTCATCGGGGTGCTGCTCGTGAGCGGCCTGTGGGGTGACCTGACCATCGAGCTGAGGTCGTGGATCAGCGGCTTCGAACCGGTGATTTGAGATGACTGACACCAACACCGACCACGCCGGCGCCGGCCCCGCCGAGGACCAGGCCGCCGGGGACGCCGGCACCGACGCGCCCGCCGCGCGGCAGGCCCCGGAGGAGGTGCCGCGCCCCTCCGGCATCGGCCCGTTCGGCTGGCTGCGGTGGGGCTGGCGGCAGCTCACCACCATGCGGACCGCGCTGATCCTGCTGTTCCTGGTGGCGCTCGGCGCGGTGCCGGGCTCGATCCTGCCGCAGCGGGGCCAGGCGCCCGAGAAGGTCGCCGCCTACCTGGAGAAGCACGAGAGCCTCGGGCCGTGGCTCGACAGGTTCTCCATGTTCGACGTGTTCGCGGCCCCCTGGTTCGCGGCCATCTACATCCTGCTGTTCGTCTCGCTCGCCGGCTGCGTCGTCCCGCGCGCCGTCAAGCACTACAGGTCGATGCGGGCGCGCCCGCCGGCGGCCCCCCGGAACCTGGCGAGGCTGCCGCAGTCGGCGACGTACGAGACCGACGCCTCCCCGGAGGACGTCCTCGCCGAGGCCCGCACGGCGCTGCGCTCCCGCCGCTTCCGCGTGGACGTGTCCGACGGCGCCGCGTCCGCCGAGAAGGGCTACCTGGGCGAGACGGGCAACCTCCTGTTCCACCTCGCGCTGCTGGCGCTGCTGTTCGCGCTCGGCCTCGGCAACCTGTTCGGCTACCGCGGCAACATCCTGCTGACCGAGGGCAAGACGTTCGCCAACTCGCTCGGCCTCTACGACCAGTTCCAGCCCGGACGCGCGTTCAGCGGCGGCGAGCTCGCCCCGTTCACGATCACGCTGGACGACTTCAAGGCGGAGTACGAGGCCAAGGGCGCCAAGCGGGGCCAGGCCACGTCGTTCAACGCCAAGATCCACTACCGGTCGAGCCCGGACGCCCCGAACAAGCCCTACGACCTGCAGATCAACCATCCGCTCAAGGTCGGCGGCGCGAAGGTGTACCTGCTCGGCCACGGGTACGCGCCGGTGTTCACCGTCCGGGACGCCAAGGGGAACGTCGCCTTCCAGGACTCGGTGCCGTTCCTGGAGATGGAGCCGCGGAACCTGACGTCCGAGGGCGTCGTCAAGGTCCCCGACGCCGAGCCCGACCAGCTCGCCTTCTACGCCATCCTGTGGCCGACCGCGGTGGCGAGCGAGGACGGCAGGCAGATCGTCTCGGCGTTCCCCGCGCCGCTGCGCCCGGTCGTCACGATCACCGCCTTCAAGGGCGACCTCGGCCTGGACTCCGGCAGCCCCCAGTCGGTGTACAAGCTGGAGGGCATCGGCAAGACGATCCAGCCGATCAAGGGCGGCCAGAAGCTGCTGGAGCCCGGAGAGTCCTTCAAGCTGCCAGGCGACGCCGGCACGGTCACCTTCGACGGGCTCAAGGAGTGGACGAGCCTGTCGGTCAACCGCGACCCCGGGCGCATCCCCGCGCTGGTCGCCGCCATCCTCGCGGTGCTCGGCGTGGCGACCTCGTTCATGGTCCGACGTCGCAGGGTGTGGGTCCGTGCGAGCGCCGGAGAGGGCGGGCGTACGGTTGTGGAGGTCGGCGGTCTCACGCTGGGGAACCCGACCTCGGAGTTCGACGACATCGTGACCGCGCTGCGCGGTCCGCAGGACGGGCCCGCATCCGAGCCCGGCGAGACCCCCGCCGCCGACGGCCCCTCGGGTGCGGCGACCGAACCGAAGGAGTGACGAGGTGAGCAACGCCGACCTCGCGAACCTGAGCGACAAGCTCATGCTGACCACCGTGGTGATGTACATCATCGCGCTGGTCGCCTACGCCGCCGACATGGGCTTCGGCCGCCGCCGCGCGGTCGCGGCCGTCCCGGCGAAGAGCGGGGCGAAGGTGCTGGTGGGCGCCGCCGGGGCCGAGGACGACACCTCGGACACGGCGGACGGCGCCGCCTCGGCCGGGACCGCGGACGAGGAGGCCGAGCGTCCCCGCGTCGACTGGATCCGGCTCGCCGTCCTGCTGAACGTGCTCGGCTGGGGTGCGCAGCTCGGCGTCCTGGTGACCCGCGGGCTCGCAGCGAACCGCTGGCCGTGGGGGAACATGTACGAGTTCCTCACCGCCATCTCGTTCGCGGCCGTCACCGCGTTCATGGTCGTCATGTTCCGCTACAAGGCGCAGTTCCTCGGCGCGTTCGTCATGGCCGCCGCGGTCATCGCCCTCGGCGTCGCCAACATCTGGCTGTACGACTCGGTGGGCCCGGTCACCCCGGCGCTGAACTCCTACTGGATCGCCATCCACGTGACCGCCGCGATCGTCGCGACCGGCGCGTTCACCGTCGCGGGCGCCGCGACGATCCTGTACCTGCTGAAGGAGCGGGCCGAGTCGCGCGGCAAGGTCGCGGCGGGCGGCGTGCTGTCGCGCATCCCGTCGGTGGAGGCCCTGGACCGCCTCTCGATGCGGGTCACGATGTTCGCGTTCCCGATCTGGACGGCCGCGATCATCATGGGCGCCATCTGGGCCGACCAGGCGTGGGGCCGCTACTGGGGCTGGGACCCCAAGGAGATCTGGTCCTTCGTCACCTGGATCATCTACGCGGCCTACCTGCACGCCCGCGCCACCGCCGGCTGGAAGGGACGCAAGGCCGCGTTCCTGTCGCTGCTCGCGTTCGCCGCGCTGCTGTTCAACTTCTTCGGCGTGAACTACATGTTCTCCGGCCTGCACTCCTACGCCTGACGCTCGGCGGAGCGCCCCGGCCGCGCAACTCCACGGGATGACGGAGAGTCGGGTTCCGGCTTACCCTTCCTCAGGGACCCGGTCCGGCGGCGGTCGCCGCCCGATACCCCCGCGGGTCCGGCTGACAGAGGAGCCCGATGCGCTTCAAAGGCGTCCACCGCAAGCCCCGGGAGACGTTCCGCGGCGGACGGTTCCGCGCGGACGCGGCCGGCGACGAGGTCCCCTACGCGCCGTCCCCGCCCGACTCGGGGCAGGTGCGGCCGCGCAGCAACCAGCCGCGCGACCGGTTCGGCCGGTTCCGCAAGGCGGGCCGCGACGACGACTACGCGCTCGGGCCCGAACGCCCGGAGGCGGGTCCCGTCGACACGGCGGGCGGCCTGCGCGGGATGACCGGCCGGCTCGGGCGGCGCGGGCACGGCCGGCCGCGTTCGGGCGACTACTCCTGGAGCGACTTCGAGCTGGAGGACGACCGGCCGCGCGTGGAGCCCTACCCGCCGGGCACGCCGCACGCCGCCGACGGCCGCCGCGACTGCGGCGTGCTGGAGGCCGTCCTGCACCGGCAGTGGGACGTCCGGGAGGGGCCGCCGCCGGACGCGGTGATCGGGGCGGTGGAGAGCCTGGCGTCGCTGCCGGAGCCGCTCAAGGAGAAGCTGGCGAGCGGCCTCGACGGCATCTACGTCGGCCCCGGCGGCGTCCCGCAGCTCGACGACATGGGCCACCTGCGCGACCGTCCGCTGCCGTCCGGCCGCGCCACCTGGGACATCTGCGCCGGCGCGTACGGCGACCGCAAGATCGTGGTGGGGGACCGGCCGTCCCCGACGCCGGACGTGATGCTGCACGAGGTGGGCCACGCGCTCGACGACATCGACGGCGACGACGGCGAGTGGACCTCCGACAGCCCCGCCTTCCGGCAGCTGTACGAGGAGTGCCTGCCGTATCTGGCGAGCGAGTTCCACAAGCAGCCGAACGCGCTCGGCCGCCGCGAGTTCTTCGCCGACGCGTTCGCCGCGATCTCCTCCCGGCAGCGTCCCGCCCTGGTGGATATGCTCGCCGGCAACATCCGCACGGCCCTTGAGGTCATGCTCTTCTTCAACCGCAGGTACGGGATCTAGGACACCGAGATGACAGGCCGCGCGACGACAGACGGCGAAGGTGATCGACGATGTACGTGATCCGGCTTCCCGACGGCACGCTCCGGGTCCCCCACAGCGTTCTCGCCGACGGCGGCGAGCCCGGGCCCGAGGCGAGCGAGGGACGGATCATCGCCGACGCCTACGTCGAGATCGGCCCGGACGATCCCGACTACGACCGGTTGCTGGGCGAGTCGCTCACCGAGGAGGAACTGGCGGAACGGCGGCGCCGCTGGCGTGACGAGGACGCGGACCTGCTCCGCCGGTTCGAGGAATGGAAGGCGGGCGGCGCCGAGGAGTGAGCGCCGGGAACGAGCGGGCAGGGTGAGCGGCGCAGCCGAGGACGAAAGGCGAGCACTGGAGGACGAAAGGCGAGCACTGGAGAGCGAGCGCGAGTCCGGACCCTGGAGGGCGGGTGCTGAAGAAGTGAGCGGGGGCGGGGCGGGGAGCGCCCCGGCCGCCCGGCGAGGACTGCCTTCGGCCAAGGACTGCTTCGGCGGGCGGTCCGGGCGGCTCAGGACCGGGGTCCGGGCGAGGGGCCCAGGTCAGTGGGCCGAATGCTCGGCGACGGGCTCCTCGCCGCGCAGCAGCGCGTGCACCTCGGACTCGCGGAAGCGCCGGTGGCCTCCCGGAGTGCGGATGCTGCTGATCCGGCCCGCGGCGGCCCACCGGGTGACCGTCTTCGGGTCGACCCGGAAGAGGGCGGCGACCTCTCCTGGAGTCAGCAGGCGCTCGCTCGTGCTTTCCACGTTTTCTCTCCCCCTTTGTCCCGCTCTCGGCGCGGGTGGACTGTTTAACAGTGTGGCGGGTCAAGACCGATTTCTCCCTTGTTTTCGGAAAAGATCACCGACCGTAGTCCGCCGAACAGCGGCGATCACGGACGGTGATTCCGGCATGGGCCACAGTGATCACCCTGACCCCCGCTGACCTGCCCTGTCACGCGGTCGAGGCCCCCGCGACCAGCCCGGAGAAGTAGTCTCCGGGCATGTCCGACCTCGTAACGCTGCCGGAGATCGAACGGGCCGCCGAGCGCATCGCGGGCGTCGCCGTCCGGACGCCGCTCGTCCCGTTCTCCCGCGACCCCGCCCCGTCCGCCGCCGGCGCGCCCGCGCTGCTGGTGAAGGCCGAGTCGCTGCAGCCGATCGGCGCCTTCAAGCTGCGCGGCGCCTACTCGGCCATCTCCTCCCTCGCCCCCGAGGAGCGCGAGCGCGGCGTCGTCACGCACTCCAGCGGCAACCACGCCCAGGCCGTCGCCTACGCGGCCCGCGCGCTCGGGGTCAGGGCGGTCCTGGTCATGCCGCACACCACCCCGGGCGTGAAGGTCGACGCGTGCATCGCGCTCGGCGCCGAGGTCGTCCACGTCGAGCCGACCGCCCAGGCCCGCGCCGAGACCGCCGGCAAGCTCGCCGCCGCGCACGGCTTCGCCCTGGTCCCGCCCTACGACGACGCGCGGATCATCGCCGGCCAGGGCACGGCCGGGCTTGAGATCGTCCAGGACCGCCCGGACGTGGACGTCGTGCTCGTCCCGGTCAGCGGCGGCGGCCTGATCGCCGGCGTGTCCGCCGCGGTCAAGGCCCTGCGCCCGGAGGCGAAGGTCGTCGGCGTCGAGCCGGAGCTCGCCGCGGACGCCCGCGACTCGATGGCGGCGGGGCGTCCCGTCGAGTGGGCGGCGGAGGAGACGGGCCGCACCATCGCCGACGCGCTGCGCGTCCAGCGGGTCGGCGACCTGCCGTACGCGCACATGCGCGCCCTCGTCGACGGCGTCGTCACGGTCACCGAGGACGAGATCCGGCAGGCGATGCGCCGCCTGGCCCGCGAGGCGCGTCTCATCGCCGAGCCGGCGGGCGCCGTCGCCACCGCCGCCTATCTCTACCACCGCGCGGAGCTTCCCGAGGGCCGCACCCACGTCTCGATCCTGTCCGGGGGCAACGTCGACCCGGCCCTCCTGCTGGACGTGCTGGGCCGACCCCGGGGCGAGGGCGGTCAGGGCCGGGGATAACCTCGAAGGGCCATGCGTTCCGTCATCCTCTACACCCTGGCCCGGGCCGTGATCTTCGCGGTCACCGCGGGGGTGCTCGCGCTCTTCGGCGCCCGCGGGTTCCTGCTCCTGATGCTGGCGCTGCTGATCAGCGGCGTCGTCAGCTACGTGCTGCTGTCCGCGCAGCGGGACCGGATGTCCGCCGTCGTCGTGCGGGGCGTGCGCTCGCAGCGCGAGAGGTTCGACAGGTCGGTCGCCAAGGAGGACGCTCCGAGCAGCCGCGCGGAGTGACCCCCCCCGCCCCCGCGCGCAGGGGCTTGCGCGGCCTAGGCTGGGAGCATGACCCGCGCTTCACTCGACAAGCAGCCCGCCGACGTCGCGGCGATGTTCGACGGCACCGCCGAGCGGTACGACCTGATGAACTCGCTCATGACCGGCGGCCAGGACCGGCGGTGGCGGCGGGAGGTCGTCCGGGCGCTGGGGGCGCGGCCGGGTGAGCGGGTCCTCGACCTCGCGGCCGGCACGGGGACGTCGTCGGTGCCCTTCGCCGAGGCCGGGGCCGACACGGTCGCGTGCGACTTCTCCCTCGGCATGCTGCGCGTGGGCGTGCGGCGCCAGGCGGGCGTCACGGGCCTGCGCTTCGTCGCCGGTGACGCGCTGCGCCTGCCCTTCGCCGACGCCTCCTTCGACGCCGTCACCATCTCCTTCGGGCTGCGCAACGTCGCCGACACCGGTCTCGCGCTGCGCGAGCTGCGCCGGGTCGCCAAGCCCGGGGGGCGGCTGGTGATCTGCGAGGTGAGCCACCCCCCGAACGCGCTGCTGGCGCTCGGCCACAAGGCGCACCTGCGCTACGGCCTGCCGCTGCTGGCGCGGGTCAGCTCCAACCCCGACTCCTACCGCTACCTCGCCGAGTCGACGCTCGCCTGGCCCGACCAGGCGGGGCTGGCCCGGCTCATCCAGGACGCGGGCTGGGGCGAGGTGCGCTGGCGCGACCTCACGTTCGGGGTGGTCGCCCTGCACCATGCCGTCAACCCGTCCGTCAAGGCTGCTTGACAGACGGCGGCCGGTGGTTGGGACCGGTCCAAACTTGGATCGGCCCAGAAGTACCCACCAGTCGTGATAAAGGAATAGACTCCCCACCGGATCCTTGTGAAGTACTTCACAAGCGAACGAGCGAAGAGGACCATCGTGACCGACTCCACCCGACACGCGGATGCCATCGTCGTCGGGGCAGGCCCCGCCGGATCGTCGACCGCCTATTGGCTCGCGCAGGCCGGCCTGGACGTCTTCCTGCTGGAGAAGGCCACCTTCCCGCGCGACAAGATCTGCGGCGACGGCCTCACCCCGCGGGCCGTCCGCGCCCTCATCGGCATGGGCGTCGACATCAACGATCCCGGCTGGGGGCGCAACAAGGGCCTGCGCATCTACGGCGGCGGCGTCAAGGTGGAGCTGCCCTGGCCGGAGCTCGCGTCCTTCCCCGACTTCGGCCTCGTCCGCAAGCGCACCGACCTCGACCAGCTCCTCGCCGAGCACGCCGCCAAGGCCGGCGCCCAGCTGCTGCAGGGCTGCAACGTGACCGGCCCCATCGTCGACGACCGCACCGACCGCATCACCGGCGTCACCGCCGAGTACCAGGGCGAGGAGATCGAGTTCCACGCGCCCCTGGTCGTCGCCGCCGACGGCAACTCCACCCGGCTGTCGCTCGCCATGGGGCTGCGGCGCCGCGAGGACCGTCCGATGGGCGTCGCGGTCCGCCGCTACTTCAAGACCCCGCGCCACGACGACGACTTCATGGAGGCGTGGCTGGAGCTGTGGGACGGCCAGCGTCTCCTGCCCGGCTACGGCTGGGTGTTCGGCGTCGGCGACGGCACGTCCAACGTCGGCCTCGGCCTGCTCAACACCAGCAAGGCGTTCCAGAACGTCGACTACCGCGGCATGCTCAAGCGCTGGTGCGCGCAGATGCCGGAGGACTGGCAGTTCGACGAGGAGCACGCGACCTCCAAGATCCGCGGGGCGGCGCTGCCGATGGGCTTCAACCGGCAGCCGCACTACACCCGCGGGATGCTGCTCGTCGGCGACGCCGGCGGCATGATCAACCCGTTCAACGGCGAGGGCATCGACTACGCCCTGGAGTCCGGCCGGCTGGCCGCCGACATCATGGTGCAGGCGCTCGCCCGCCGCACTCCCGCGCAGCGCGAGCGGACCCTGTACGAGTACCCGCGCATCCTCAAGGACGAGCACGGCGGCTACTTCACCCTCGCCCGCGTGTTCGTCCAGGCGATCGGCGACCCGCGGGTCATGAAGTTCCTGACCGCGCACGGCCTCCCGCATCCCACGCTCATGCGCTTCACGCTGAAGCTCCTCGCGAACCTCACCGACCCCAAGGGCGGGGACGCGATGGACCGCGTCATCAACGCGATGCAGAAGGTGGCGCCGGCGGCATGAACGCGCGCGTGGATTTCAGGCTTCCGCAGGTGAGCGGACTAAAGTGCAGTACCCGACCCCCTGAGGGGAGCGCTATTGATCACCTTGGCTAGGGTGGCGGGTCGCAGGCGGCCCGTCCCGTACAACGTCGTACGTCCCGAGGAGAGGCTGTAGAGATATGGATCTCTATATTCCGATCATCGTGCTGGGGGTGCTCGCCTTCGCCTTCGCCGGCGGCTCCGTGGCGATGGCCGCGCTCACGGGACCCAAGCGCTGGAACCGCGCCCGGCTGGACGCCTACGAGTGCGGCATCGAGCCGACCCCGCAGCCGGTCGGCGGCGGGCGCTTCCCGATCAAGTACTACCTGACGGCGATGCTGTTCATCGTCTTCGACATTGAGATCATCTTCCTTTACCCCTGGGCGGTCGCGTTCGACCGGATGGGGCTCTTCGGCCTTGTCGAGATGGTTCTTTTCATCGTCACCGTCCTCGTCGCGTACGCCTACATCTGGCGGCGCGGTGGTCTGGAGTGGGACTGACATGGGTCTAGAGGAGAAACTTCCCAGCGGCTTCCTGCTGACCACGGTCGAGCAGGTCGCGGGCTGGGCGCGCAGCAGCTCGATGTGGCCGGCGACGTTCGGCCTGGCGTGCTGCGCGATCGAGATGATGGCGACCGGCGACCCCCGGCACGACTTCTCCCGGTGGGGGATGGAGCGCGCCTCGGCGACGCCGCGCCAGGCCGACCTGATGATCGTCGCGGGCCGGGTGAGCCAGAAGATGGCGCCGGTGCTGCGGCAGATCTACGACCAGATGACCGAGCCGAAGTGGGTCATCGCGATGGGCGTGTGCGCCTCGTCCGGCGGCATGTTCAACAACTACGCGATCGTGCAGGGCGTGGACCACATCGTCCCGGTGGACATCTACCTGCCCGGCTGCCCGCCGCGGCCGGAGATGCTGCTGGACGCGATCCTCAAGCTGCACGACAAGGTCCAGAACACCAAGCTCGGGCCGCAGCGCGCGAAGCAGATCGCCGAGCTCGAAGAGGCCAAGCGGCGCCGGCTTCCCCTGCTTGGACAGGGGGCCTGAATGATGACCGGAACGGAGCGCAGCGGAGTGCAGGTCGGCATTCAGGTGCGGTTGCCGGGGGGTCTGGGGGGTCGCCCCCCCAGGAGGAGGACGACATGAGTTCCGAGAACCCTGAGCAGCAGGCCGAGCAGAACGCCGACAAGCTCCCCGCGCAGGCCGAGGAGGAGCGCCGCGAGCAGCCGGTCGTCCGCAAGGGCATGTTCGGCGCGCGGACCACCGGCGACACCTCCGGCTACGGCGGGCTCGTCATCCGGCAGAGCCCGAAGGTGTCCGCGCAGCGCCCCTACGGCGGGCCCGGCGGCGCCGCGGAGGCCGGCGAGTTCGACGAGATCGCCGACGAGCTGGAGCGCGCCTACCCGCACTTCGGGGACGCCGTCGAGCGGGTCGTCGTCGACCGCGGCGAGATCACGTTCTTCGTGCGGCGCGAGCACCTGCTGGAGGTCGCGCGGACCATGCGGGACGAGCCGTCCCTGCGCTTCGAGATGTGCTCGGGCGTGTCGGGCGTGCACTACCCGAAGGACGAGGGCGCCGAGCTGCACTCGGTCGTGCACCTGCTGTCGATCACGCACAACCGGCGCGTCCGGCTGGAAGTGACCTGCCCGGACGCCGACCCGCACGTCCCGTCGCTGGTGCCGGTCTACCCGACGAGCGACTGGCACGAGCGCGAGACCTACGACTTCTTCGGGATCGTCTACGACGGCCACCCGGCGCTCACGCGCATCGAGATGCCCGACGACTGGGTCGGCCATCCGCAGCGCAAGGACTACCCCCTCGGCGGTATCCCCGTCGAGTACCGCGGAGCGGAGATCCCCCCGCCCGACGAGCGGAGGTCGTACGTATGAGTTCCACGAAGTACACCGAGTACGACGCCTACGCCGCGGAGGAGGCGGCCGAGGGCAAGGTCTTCGACGTCAACGGCCAGGACTGGGACCAGGTCGTCGCCGGCGCGGAGGACCTCGGCGACGAGCGGCTCGTCGTCAACATGGGCCCCCAGCACCCGTCCACGCACGGGGTGCTCCGGCTCATCCTGACGCTCGACGGTGAGACGGTGAACGAGGCCCGGGTGGGCATCGGCTACCTGCACACCGGCATCGAGAAGAACATGGAGTTCCGCACCTGGACGCAGGGCACCACGTTCTGCACCCGGATGGACTACCTCGCGCCGATCTTCAACGAGACGGCGTACTGCATGAGCGTGGAGAAGCTGCTCGGCGTCACCGAGCAGGTCCCGGAGCGGGCCCAGATCATCCGCGTGATGATGATGGAGCTGAACCGGATCTCCTCGCACCTGGTCGCGATCGCCACGTTCGGCCTGGAGCTCGGCGCGACGACGGTGATGCTGAACGGCTTCGTCGAGCGCGAGTACACCCTCGACCTGTTCGAGGAGATCACCGGCCTGCGGATGAACATGGCCTACGTCCGTCCGGGCGGGGTCGCGCAGGACCTGCCGAGCGGCGCCACCAGCAAGATCCGCGACTACCTGGACCGCATGCCGAAGCGGATCCAGGCGCTGCGCAAGCTGATGGACGCCAACCCGGTCTACCTGGCGCGCACCCAGAACGTCGCGTACCTGGACCTGACCGGCTGCATGGCGCTCGGCGTCACCGGCCCGGTGCTGCGCGCGACCGGGCTCCCGTGGGACCTGCGCAAGTCGCAGCCCTACTGCGGCTACGAGACCTACGACTTCGAGGTCGCGACGCAGGACACCTGCGACGTCTACGGCCGCTACCTCGTCCGGATGGACGAGATGGAGGAGTCGCTGAAGATCGTCGAGCAGTGCCTGGACCGGCTCCAGTCGGTCAAGGGCCCGGTGATGATCGAGGACAAGAAGATCGGCTGGCCGGCGCAGCTGGCGATCGGCGCGGACGGCATGGGCAACTCGCCGCGGCACATCGCGCACATCATGGGCACCTCGATGGAGGCGCTGATCCATCACTTCAAGCTGGTGACGGAGGGCTTCCGCGTGCCGGCCGGGCAGGCGTACGCGCCCATCGAGTCGCCGCGCGGCGAGCTCGGCGCCCACGTGGTCAGCGACGGCGGCACCCGGCCGTACCGCGTCCACTTCCGCGAGCCGTCCTTCGTCAACCTGCAGGCCACCCCGGCGATGGCGGAGGGCGGCATGGTCGCCGACGTCATCGCGGCGGTCGCCAGCATCGACCCGGTCATGGGGGGAGTGGACCGATGACATACGGACCTGAGGTCCGCGAGCGGCTGGAGCGCGACGCCAAGGAGATCATCGGCCGGTACCCCCGGCCGCGCTCGGCGCTGCTGCCGATGCTGCACCTGGTGCAGTCGGAGGAGGGCCATGTCACCGAGGACGGGATCGAGTTCTGCGCGGAGCAGCTCGGCATCACCCCGGCCCAGGTGACGGGCGTCGCGACCTTCTACACGCAGTACAAGCACGCGCCGGTCGGCGAGTACCACGTCGGCGTCTGCATCAACACGCTGTGCGCGGTCATGGGCGGCGACCAGATCTGGAACGAGCTGAGCGAGCACGCCGGGGTCGGGCACGACGAGGCCACCCCGGACGGCAAGGTCAGCCTGGAGCGGATCGAGTGCAACGCGGCCTGCGACTTCGCGCCGGTGATGATGGTCAACTGGGAGTTCTTCGACAACATGACTCCCGAGAAGGCCAAGAAGCTGGTCGACGACCTGCGCTCGGGTAAGCAAGTGCTTCCTTCGCGTGGCCCGGAGAGCCTGGCCACCTGGAAGGAGGCGTCCCGCGTGCTCGCCGGGTTCCCCGACGGGCGCGCCGGCGAGGGCGTCCAGGCCGGGCCGGAGTCGCTGCGCGGCCTGAAGCTCGCGCAGGAGCGGGGCTGGGAGGCGCCCCGCGCGGACGTCGACCGCGAGCGCCCGCAGGAGCCGGTGAAGGCCGAAGAGGTGGCCGAGCCGCCGCAGGAGCCGGGCAAGCCCATCGGCGGCGCGGCCAAGCCGGGATCGCAGGAGGGGCGGAACAAGTGACCACGCTGACCCCCATCCTCACGAAGAACTGGGACCAGGCCGACTCGTTCACCCGCGCGGGCTACGAGCGCGACGGCGGCTACGAGGCGCTGCGCACGGCGTTCCGGATGGAGCCGGACGAGATCGTCCAGGCGGTCAAGGACTCCGGCCTGCGCGGCCGCGGCGGCGCGGGCTTCCCCACCGGGATGAAGTGGGGCTTCCTGCCGCCGTCCAGCCCGAACCCGCGCTACCTCGTCGTCAACGCCGACGAGTCCGAGCCGGGCACGTGCAAGGACATCCCGCTGATGATGGCCAACCCGCACGTGCTCGTCGAGGGCGTGATCATCAGCTCGTACGCGATCAGGTCGAACCTCGCGTTCATCTACGTGCGCGGCGAGGTGCTGCACGTCATCCGCCGCCTCCACCAGGCGGTGGCGGAGGCGTACGAGGCCGGCTACCTCGGCAAGGACATCCTCGGCTCCGGCTACGACCTGGACGTGGTCGTGCACAGCGGCGCCGGGGCCTACATCTGCGGCGAGGAGACGGCGCTGCTGGACTCCCTCGAAGGGTTCCGCGGTCAGCCCAGGCTCAAGCCCCCCTTCCCGGCGGTCGCGGGCCTCTACGGCGGGCCCACCGTCATCAACAACGTCGAGTCGATCTCCTCGGTTCCCTCGATCATCGCCAACGGGCCCGAGTGGTTCGCCTCGATGGGCACCGAGAAGTCCCAGGGCTTCGGGATCTTCTCGCTGTCCGGGCACGTCACCCGGCCCGGGCAGTACGAGGCGCCGCTCGGCATCACGCTGCGGGAGCTGCTCGACATGGCGGGCGGCGTCCGCGAGGGGCACCGGCTGAAGTTCTGGACGCCCGGCGGGTCGTCCACCCCGATCTTCACCGACGAGCACCTGGACGTGCCGCTGGACTTCGAGTCCGTCGGCGCCGCCGGGTCCATGCTCGGCACCCGGGCCCTGCAGATCTTCGACGAGACGACCTGCGTCGTCCGCGCCGTGCTGCGCTGGTCGGAGTTCTACGCGCACGAGTCGTGCGGCAAGTGCACGCCGTGCCGCGAGGGCACCTACTGGTACAAGCAGATGCTGAAGCGGCTGGAGGCGGGCCAGGGCTCCGAGGAGGACCTGGAGACCCTGCTGGACCTGTCCGACAACATCCTGGGCCGGTCGTTCTGCGCCCTCGGCGACGGCGCCACGAGCCCGGTCGTCTCGTCCATCAAGCTGTTCCGGGACGAGTACCTCCGGCACTTCGAGCTCGGGGCCTGCCCGTTCGACCCGGCCAAGTCGACCCTCTGGGGAGGTGCCAAGTGACCGTCACCGACGACAAGTCGGCGGTGGAGAAGCCGGTGGAGATGGTCTCCTGCACCATCGACGGCTTCGAGATCGAGGTGCCCAAGGGCACGCTGATCATCCGGGCCGCCGAGCTGCTCGGCATCCAGATCCCCCGGTTCTGCGACCACCCGCTGCTGGACCCGGTCGGGGCCTGCCGGCAGTGCCTGGTGGAGATCCCCGACGCCGGCAACGGCCGCGGCATGCCGAAGCCGCAGGCGTCGTGCACCACCACGGTGATGCCGGGGATGGTGGTCAAGACCCAGCTCACCTCGCCGGTCGCCGACAAGGCGCAGCACGGCGTGATGGAGCTGCTGCTGATCAACCACCCGCTGGACTGCCCGATCTGCGACAAGGGCGGCGAGTGCCCCCTGCAGAACCAGGCGATGTCCAACGGCCGCGGCGAGTCCCGGTTCGTGGAGGCCAAGCGGACCTTCCCCAAGCCGATCCCGCTGTCCAGCCAGGTGCTGCTCGACCGGGAGCGCTGCATCCAGTGCGCCCGCTGCACCCGGTTCTCCGACCAGATCGCCGGCGACGCGTTCATCGACCTGTTCGAGCGCGGCGCGAAGGAGCAGGTCGGGGCGGCGGACGGCAAGCCGTTCCAGTCCTACTTCTCCGGCAACACCGTGCAGATCTGCCCGGTGGGCGCGCTCACCGGCGCCGCGTACCGGTTCCGGTCCCGCCCGTTCGACCTGGTCTCGCAGCCGAGCGTCTGCGAGCACTGCGCGTCCGGCTGCGCGCTGCGCACCGACCACCGCCGCGGGAAGATCACGCGGCGGCTGGCCGGGGACGACCCGCAGGTCAACGAGGAGTGGAACTGCGACAAGGGCCGCTGGGCGTTCACCTACGGGACGCAGCCCGAGCGGCTCGCCCAGCCGCTCGTCCGCGGCGAGGACGGCGAGCTGGAGCCGGCGTCCTGGCCCGAGGCGCTCACCATCGCGGCGCGCGGCCTCGCGGCGGCGCGCGGCTCGGCCGGCGTCCTGACCGGCGGCCGCGTCACCCTTGAGGACGCCTACGCCTACGCCAAGTTCGCCCGGATCGCGCTCGGCACCAACGACGTCGACTTCCGGGCCCGGCCGCTGTCGGAGGAGGAGTCGCGGTTCCTCGCCTCGTCCGTCGCGGGCCACCCCATCGAGGTGACCTACGCCGACCTGGAGAAGGCGCCGGTCGTCCTGCTCGCCGGGTTCGAGCCCGAGGAGGAGTCGCCGATCGTCTTCCTGCGGCTCCGCAAGGCGTTCCGCAAGAACCGCCTGAAGGTGTTCGCGGCGGCCCCGTTCGCGACGCGCGGTCTGGCGAAGGTCGGCGGCACGCTGCTGCCGACGCTCCCCGGCGCGGAGGCCGAGGTCCTCGGCTCCCTCATCGGGGACGACGCCCGGTCCGACATCCGCACGCTGCTGGAGACGCCCGGCGCCGTCATCCTCGTCGGCGAGCGGCTCGCCACCAGCCCGGGGGCGCTGACCTCGGCGACCCGGGTGGCGCAGGCGACCGGCGCCCGGCTGGCCTGGGTGCCGCGCCGGGCCGGGGAGCGGGGCGCGATCGAGGCCGGGGCGCTGCCCGGGCTGCTGCCGATCGGCCGTCCGGTCACCGACCCCGCCGCCCGCGCCGAGGTCGCCCGCACCTGGGGCGTCGCGGACCTGCCCGCCGATCCCGGCGAGGACACGGCCGGCATCATCGCGGCGGCGGCCGCGGGGCGGCGCGGCGCGCTGCTCGTCGGCGGCGTCGACCCCTACGACCTGCCCGACCCGGAGGCGATGCTGCGGGCGCTGGAGGCCACCCCGTTCGTGGTGAGCCTGGAGCAGCGGCCGAGCGCGGTCACCGACCGCGCCGACGTCGTCCTGCCGGTCGCGGCGGTCGCGGAGAAGTCCGGGACGTTCGTCGACTGGGAGGGCCGCGGCCGTCCGTTCGACGTCGTGCTCAAGTCCGCCGGGCGGATGTCCGACCTGCGGGTGCTGGACGCGCTGGCCGACGAGATGGACGTCCACCTGGGCCTGCCGGGCCCGGAGGCCGCCCGCCGCGAGATGGCCGGCCTCGGCGCCCACCGCGGCGAGCGCCCGGACGCGCCGAGCGTCGCGCAGGGCCTGGCGCCGCACCCCGAGCGGGGCGAGGCGCTGCTCGCGACCTGGCGGCTGCTCCTCGACCGGGGCCGCCTGCAGGACGGCGAGCCGTTCCTCGCGGGCACCGCCAAGCCCGCCGCCGCCCGGCTGTCGCCCGCGACGGCCGCGGAGATCGGCGCGACCGGCGCGGTGACGGTCTCGGGCCCGCGCGGCGAGGTCACGCTCCCGCTGGAGATCACTTCCGACCTGCCCGACCGGGTGGTGTGGCTGCCGACGAACTCGGCGGGCTGCGCCCTGCACCGGGACCTCGGCGCGGCCGCGGGAGGCGTCGTCAAGATCGCGGGCGCGGTGCCCGCGACCGCGACCGAGAACGCTGGAGGCATCGAATGAGCTCCCTGGCCGCGGCGCCGGCGCCCGACCCGCAGCTGCAGGACTTCGGCACGGACCCGTGGTGGCTGATCGGCGGCAAGGTCCTCGCCATCTTCGTGTTCCTCGTCGTCACCGTGCTGATGACGATGTGGATCGAGCGGCGGGTCATCGGCCGGATGCAGCTGCGCGTCGGCCCCAACCGGGCCGGGCCCTTCGGCCTGCTGCAGGGCCTCGCCGACGGCGTCAAGCTGGCGCTGAAGGAGGACATCGTCCCCCGCCAGGTCGACAAGATCGTGTTCGTCCTGGCGCCGGTGATGGCGGCGGTGCCCGCGTTCATCTCCTTCATCATCATCCCGTTCGGGCCGACGGTCTCGGTCCTCGGGCACCAGACGGCGCTGCAGGGCACCGACCTTCCGGTCGCGGTGCTGCTCGTCCTCGCGATGTCCTCGATGGCGATCTACGGCATCGTGCTGGCCGGCTGGTCCTCGATGTCGCCGTACTCGCTGCTCGGCGGGCTGCGCTCGTCCGCGCAGATGATCTCCTACGAGATCGCGATGGGCCTGTCGTTCGTGGCCGTGTTCATGTTCGCGGGCTCGATGTCCACCTCGGAGATCGTCGCGGCGCAGCACGACAAGTGGTTCGTGGTGCTGCTCGCGCCGTCGTTCGTCGTGTACGTCATCACGATGATGGGCGAGTCGAACCGCATCCCGTTCGACCTGCCCGAGGGCGAGGGCGAGCTGGTCGGCGGCTTCCACACCGAGTACTCGTCGCTGAAGTTCGCGATGTTCTTCCTCGCGGAGTACATCAACCTCGCGACGCTGTCGGCGCTGGCCACCACGATGTTCCTCGGCGGCTGGCGCGCCCCCGCGCCGATCTCCACGGTGTGGGCGGGCGCCAACTCCGGCTGGTGGCCGGTGCTGTGGTTCCTGATCAAGATCTTCCTGTTCATCTTCTTCTTCATCTGGCTGCGCGGCACGCTGCCGCGCGTGCGCTACGACCAGCTGATGAAGCTGGGCTGGAAGGTGCTGATGCCCTTCTCGCTCGGCTGGATCCTGCTGGTCGCGACGATCCGCGCGCTGCGCAACGACGGCTACGAGATGCGGCAGCTGTTCATCGCCGCCGCCGTGGTCGCCGCGATCGTGCTGGTCGCCACGGTGATCTGGGAGATGGCCCGCGGCCGCGAGGACGACAAGGAGATCGTCCCGGGGGCGACGCCGGGGCCGCGCACCGACCCGGCGGCGGGCGGGTTCCCGGTGCCGCCGATGGACGCGCCCCACTACCACGGCCGCGCCCGCGAGCCGGTCCGGCCGGCCACGATCGAAACCCCCTCCGAGGAGGTCACCAGTGGGACTCACTGATTTCCTGAACCCGGTCAAGGGGTTCGGGGTCTCGTTCCACCAGATGTTCATGAAGAGCGAGACCGTTCAGTACCCCGAGGTGAAGAAGCCGACGGCTCCTCGCTTCCACGGGCGGCACCAGCTGAACCGGTGGCCGGACGGCCTGGAGAAGTGCGTCGGCTGCGAGCTGTGCGCGTGGGCGTGCCCCGCGGACGCCATCTTCGTCGAGGGCGCCGACAATACGGCGGACGAGCGGTACTCGCCGGGCGAGCGCTACGGCCGCACCTACCAGATCAACTATCTGCGGTGCATCCTGTGCGGGCTGTGCATCGAGGCGTGCCCGACCCGGGCGCTCACGATGACCAACGAGTACGAGCTCGCCGACGACAGCCGCGAGAGCCTCATCTACACCAAGGAGATGCTGCTGGCGCCGCTGCGCGAGGGCATGGAGGCGCCCCCGCACGAGATGCGGCTCGGCGACACCGAGGAGGAGTACTACCGCCTCGGCCTCCAGGAGGGCGAGCAGTCGTCCGGGACGCCCTCGGCGCCGAAGATCCCTTCCGAGGACGGCGGGCGCGCGAGCGCCGACCAGGCCGTCAAGCGCGAGAAGGCGAAGGCGCGCAAGGGCGGTGAGGGCAAGTGACCGGCTCCGTCGCGGGCGCGCAGGTGCTCGCCGCCGAGGTCGCCGACAAGCAGTCCGGCGAGCCGTTCTTCTTCTGGCTGCTGGCGATCGTCTCGGTGCTCGCCGCCCTCGGCATGATCTTCATGCGGAAGGCGGTGCACTCGGCGCTGCTGCTGGCGACCGTGATGCTCTGCCTGGCCGCGCTGTACGCGATCCAGAACGCGCCCTTCCTGGCGTTCGTGCAGGTGATCGTCTACACCGGCGCGGTGCTGATGCTGTTCCTGTTCGTGCTGATGCTCGTCGGGGTCAGTTCCACCGACTCGCTGGTGGAGACGATCCGGGGCCAGCGGTTCTGGGCGGCGATCGCCGCGGTCGGCTTCCTCGTCCTGCTCACCGTCGGGGTCGGCAACGCGGCGCTCGGCGGTTCGGCCGGGCTGAACCAGGCCAACTCCGAGGGCAACGTCATCGGGCTGGCCCGGCTGCTGTTCTCCAAGTACGTGTTCGCGTTCGAGGCGACCAGCGCCCTGCTGATCACCGCGGCGCTGGGCGCGATGGTGCTGGCGCACCGGGAGCGCACCGAGCCGAAGCCGACGCAGAAGGACCTGTCGCGGCAGCGGTTCCTGTCCGGCTCCCACCCGGGCCCGCTGCCGGGCCCCGGCACCTACGCCCGGCACAACGCCGTCGACATGCCGGCGCTGCTGCCCGACGGGACGCCCTCGGAGCTGTCGGTCAACCCGGTCATCGCGGCCCGCACCGACACCGCGGAGCGGCACGCCGACCTGTACGGCGGCTCCGAGGAGGAGGCCCTCGAACGGGACGTGGCCGCGGTCAAGGCGGTCACCGAGGACGTCCGCGACTCGGGCGCCGAGGAGCGCTCGGTCAAGTCGGGGACGCCGGCCGCCGGCGGCGGCGCGAGTGAAGGCGAGGCAGGAGAATGAGCCCGGGGCACTACCTGGCGCTCTCGGCGGTCCTGTTCACCATCGGAGCGCTCGGCGTCCTCGTGCGCCGCAACGCCATCGTGGTGTTCATGTGCGTCGAGCTGATGCTGAACGCGACGAACCTGGCGTTCGTCTCGTTCTCCCGAATGCACGGCAACCTGGACGGCCAGATCATCGCCTTCTTCGTGATGGTGGTGGCCGCGGCGGAGGTCGTGGTGGGTCTGGCGATCATCATGACCATCTTCCGGACCCGCAGGTCCTCGTCGGTCGACGACGCGAACCTGCTGAAGTACTGAGAGGCCAGGGATGAAAGCGGAAGGCATCCAGGCCGCGTCCTGGCTCCTCGTCGCGCTCCCGCTGGCGGGCGCCGCGATCCTCCTGCTCGGGGGACGGCGGACCGACCGGTGGGGCCACCTGCTCGGCGCCGCGATGTCGCTGGCGTCGTTCGCGGTGGGCGCCGCGATGTTCGCCCAGATGCTGGGATACGACGCCGAGGCCCGGCGCCGCACCCTGCACCTGTGGGACTTCATCGACGTCGGCACGTTCAAGATCGGCATGGACCTGCTGGTGGACCCGCTGTCCATCACCTTCGTCCTGCTGATCACCGGGGTGGGCTCGCTCATCCACATCTACTCCATCGGCTACATGGCCGAGGACCCCGACCGCCGCCGTTTCTTCGCCTACCTGAACCTGTTCCTGGCGTCGATGCTGGTGCTGGTCCTGGGCGGCAACTTCCTGATCCTGTTCCTGGGCTGGGAGGGCGTCGGTCTCGCCTCCTACCTGCTGATCGGGTTCTGGCAGCACAAGCCGACGGCCGCGACCGCCGCGAAGAAGGCGTTCGTCGTCAACCGGGTCGGCGACATGGGGCTGATCATCGCGATCGCGCTGATCTTCGCCTCGTTCGGCAGCATCGACTTCGGCACGGTCCTCGGCACCGGCGCCGAGCACGTGGGGCTCGCCTCCAAGCTCGGCACCGGCACCGCGACGGCCATCGGGCTGCTGCTCCTGGTCGGCGCGTGCGGCAAGTCGGCGCAGCTCCCGCTGCAATCGTGGCTGCTGGACGCGATGGAGGGCCCGACTCCGGTGTCGGCCCTCATCCACGCCGCCACGATGGTCACCGCGGGCGTCTACCTGATCGTCCGGTCCGGACCGATCTTCGAGATGTCCGAGACCGCGCAGCTGGTGGTGACGATCGTCGGCGCGGCCACGCTGCTGGCCGGTGCGATCATCGGTTGCGGCAAGGACGACATCAAGAAGGCCCTCGCCGGATCGACGATGTCGCAGATCGGCTACATGGTGCTGGCCGCGGGCCTCGGCCCGGCGGGCTACGTCTTCGCCATCGCGCACCTCGTCGCGCACGGCTTCTTCAAGGCCGGGCTGTTCCTCGGCGCCGGCTCGGTCATGCACGGCATGAAGGACGACGTGAACATGCGCCACTACGGCGCGCTGCGCACGGTCATGGTGATCACCTACGCGACGTTCGGCCTCGGGTACCTCGCCATCATCGGGTTCCCCGGCCTGTCGGGCTGGTTCACCAAGGACGGCATCATCGAGGCCGCCTACGCCAAGGGCGGCACGTCCGGGATGATCCTCGGCTCCTGCGCGCTGATCGGCGCCGGGATCACCGCGTACTACATGTCCCGGGTCATGTTCATGACGTTCTTCGGCGAGAAGCGCTGGGAGGACGACGTCCACCCGCACGAGTCGCCGGCCGTCATGACCTGGCCGCTGATGTTGCTCGCGGTCGGGTCCGTCTTCGCGGGCGGGTTCCTGATCCTCGGCAGCTTCCCCGAGTTCCTCGAACCGGTCGTCGGGGCGCCCGAGCACGCGCACGAGTTCAAGTGGCTCACCGCGCCCGGCGCCGCCACCTTCGTCCTGATGATCGTCGGTGCCGGGATCGCCTGGATGCAGTACGGCGCCCGGAAGGTGCCGCGCGAGGCGCCCAAGGGCTCGTTCGTCACCGTCGCGGCCCGCAAGGACCTCTACGGCGACGCGCTCAACGAGTCGCTGCTGATGCGTCCCGGCCAGTGGCTGACCCGGCTCGCGGTCTGGTTCGACGGGCGCGGCGTCGACGGCGCCGTCAACGGGACGGCCGCCGGCGTCGGCGGCAGTTCCGGCCGGCTCCGGCGCGTCCAGACCGGCTTCGCCCGCTCCTACGCCCTCTCGATGCTGGGCGGCGCGGCCCTCGTGGTCGCGGCGCTCCTGGTGGTGAACGTGTCATGAGCGACTTTCCCTGGCTGAGCGTCCTCATCGCGCTGCCGCTGGTGGGCGCGGTGCTGCTCAGCGCCATCCCGCGCGAGCGGGAGGCGCTGGTCAAGCAGTTCTCGCTCGGCGTCTCCCTCCTCGTCGCGGCCCTCACCGGGGTCATGGCGTCGGGCTTCGACGCGGGCGGCGCGCGGTTCCAGTTCACCGAGAAGTACTGGTGGATCAAGGAGTTCGGGGTCCACTGGGCGGTCGGCGTCGACGGCGTCGCGCTGGTGCTGATCGTGCTGTCGGTCGTCCTCGTCCCGCTGGTCATGCTGGCCTCGTGGAGCGAGGCCGACCGGTCCGGCGGCGTGGACGTCCCGGCGAAGCGGTCGGTGAAGACGTACTTCGCGCTGCTGCTGACGATGGAAGCGGCCATGATCGGCGTGTTCGCCGCGACGGACGTGTTCCTGTTCTACGTCTTCTTCGAGGCGATGCTCATCCCGGTGTACTTCATCATCGGGTACTACGGCGGCGCCCAGCGGTCCTACGCCGCGGTGAAGTTCCTGCTGTACTCGCTGTTCGGCGGGCTGCTGATGCTCGTCGCCGTCATCTGGCTGTACCCGCTGTCGAACCGGTCGGTCGCGGAGGGCGGCCTCGGGCACGGCACGTTCATGTTCGACGAGCTGTCGAAGATGAACATCGACCCGACGACGGCCAAGTGGCTGTTCCTCGGCTTCTTCGTCGCGTTCGCGATCAAGGCGCCGATGGTGCCGGTGCACACCTGGCTGCCCGACGCGGCGCAGCAGTCCCCGGCCGGCGCGCTGGTGCTGATCGTCGGCGTCCTGGACAAGGTCGGCACCTACGGGATGCTCCGGTTCTGCCTGGAGCTGTTCCCCGGCGCCGCCAAGTGGGCGACCCCGGTCGTGCTGGGGTTCGCGGTGCTCAGCATCATCTACGGCGCGATCCTCGCGATCGGCCAGGTCGACATGAAGCGCCTCATCGCCTACACGTCGGTGTCGCACTTCGGGTTCATCGTCCTCGGCATCTTCGCGATGACGTCGCAGGGCCAGTCCGGCGCGGCGCTCTACATGGTGAACCACGGGTTCTCCACCGGCGCGCTGTTCCTCGTCGTCGGCTTCATGATCGTCCGGCGGCGGTCGGCGCGGATCTCCGACTTCGGCGGGGTGCAGAAGGTCGCGCCCGTCCTCGCCGGGATGTTCCTGGTCGCCGGCCTGTCCGCGCTGTCGCTGCCCGGCCTGTCCACGTTCGTATCGGAGTTCCTCGTCATCGTCGGGACGTTCAGCCGGTACGAGTGGGCGGGCGCGCTCGCGGTCAGCGGCGTCGTGCTCGCGGCCATCTACGTCCTGTGGATGTACCAGCGGACCATGGGCGGCCCCAAGACGCCCGCGGTCGAGGGCATGAAGGACCTGTCCGCCCGGGAGAAGTGGGCCCTCGCCCCGATCATCGCGATCATCGTGGCGATGGGCTTCTTCCCGCAGCCGGTGCTGCACGTGATCAACCCGTCGGTGGACCACACGCTGGCGCGGGTCGACCAGCACGACCCGGCGCCGGACATCACCGGTAACGTCGCCGAGAACGGAGCCCGTCCATGAGCACCACCAGTCAGGTGAGCGCGGTCCTCGCGCAGGGGGGTGACATCCCCGCGCCGCACATCGAGTACGGGCAGATCGCCCCGCTGCTGCTGGTCCTCGGCGTCGCCGTCGCGGGCGTGCTCGTCGAGGCGTTCGTCGGCCGGACAGCGCGCTACTACGTGCAGGTGCCGCTGGCGTTCCTCGGCCTCGCGGGCGGGTTCGCCTGGACGATCCTGCTGGCGTGGCGCGACAACCCGCACCACGTCGCCGCCGAGGGCGCTCTGGGCGTGGACGGCCCCACCCTGTTCATCCAGGGCACCATCCTGGTGCTGGCCCTCGTCAGCCTCCTGCTCATCGCCGAGCGCGGCGACGGCAGGGCCGGCGGCCACTTCGCCGCGCAGGCCTCGGCCCTGCCCGGCAGCGAGGCCGAGCAGCGCACCACCGAGGCCGGGTTCACCCAGACCGAGGTGTTCCCGCTGATGATGTTCGCCGTCGGCGGCATGGTGATGTTCCCGGCGGCCAACGACCTGCTCACCATGTTCGTGGCGCTGGAGGTCATGTCGCTGCCGCTGTACCTGCTGTGCGGGCTCGCCCGCCGGCGCCGCCTCCTCTCCCAGGAGGCGGCGGTCAAGTACTTCCTGCTCGGCGCGTTCTCCTCGGCGTTCTTCCTGTACGGGGCGGCGCTGCTGTACGGGTACGCCGGGTCCGTCCGGCTGTCGGACATCTCCGCGCAGATCGGCAAGGACGCGGGCAGCGAGACCCTGCTCCTCGCAGGCGTCGCGCTGCTGTCGGTCGGGCTGCTGTTCAAGCTCGGCGGCGTCCCCTTCCACATGTGGAAGCCGGATGTCTACCAGGGCGCCCCCACGCCGATCACGGCGCTGATGGCGTCCTGCACCGTCGTCGCCGCGTTCGGCGGGATCCTGCGCGTCTACTACGTCGCGTTCGAGACGCTGAAGTGGGACTGGCGGCCCGTCCTGTGGGGTGTGGCCATTCTCACCATGATCGCCGGGTCGATCATCGCGATCACGCAGACCGACATCAAGCGGATGCTGGCCTACTCCTCGATCGCGCACGCGGGCTTCCTGCTCATGGGCGTGATCGCCAGCTCCCCGGACGGCCTGTCCAGCACGATGTTCTACCTGGTCGCCTACGGCTTCACCTCGATCGGCGCGTTCGCCGTCGTGACGATGGTGCGGGACGCGGGCGGCGAGGCCGGCCACCTGTCGCGGTGGGCGGGCCTCGGCAAGCGGTCCCCGGTGGTCGCCGGCGTGTTCGCCTTCTTCCTCCTGGGCTTCGCGGGCATCCCGCTGACCAGCGGCTTCACCGGCAAGTTCGCGGTGTTCAAGGCGGCCGTCGAGGGCGGCGCCACGCCCCTGGTGATCGTCGCCGTGATCTCCTCCGCGGTCGCCGCGTTCTTCTACGTCCGTGTGATCGTCGTCATGTTCTTCAGCGAGCCGGACGCCGAGGGCCCGGTCGTGGTGGCCGGCCCGGCGACCGCGGTCGCGGTCGCGCTCGGAGTGACGGCTACTGTGGTACTCGGCGTGATCCCGCAGCCCGTTCTGGACCTCGCGGGGCAGGCCACGACCCACATGTTCGTCCGGTAGGGAGTCTTGGGTGAGCAACCCATTCGCTGAGAAGTCCGGCGGGCCGGCCATCCAGGAGACCGGCCCGTTCGGGCTTCCCGTCGACGCCGCGCTCGCGTCCGACGCCAAGGACCGCCTCGCCGCCGTCGAGTCCCTTCTGCTCGACTGCGTCCGGGGCGAGGACCCGCTGCTCACCGAGGCCTCGCAGCACCTCGTCGAGGCGGGCGGCAAGCGCTTCCGGCCGATGCTGGTGCTGCTGGCCTCCCACTTCGGCGACCCGGCGGCGCCCGGCGTCGTCCCCGCCGCCGTCGTCGTCGAGCTCACCCACCTCGGCACCCTCTACCACGACGACGTCATGGACGAGGCCACCATCCGCCGCGGCCAGCAGTCCGCCAACTCCCGCTGGACGAACACCGTCGCCATCCTCACCGGCGACTACCTGTTCGCCCGCGCGTCCGACCTGCTCGCCGACCTCGGCCCCGAGGCCGTCCGCATCCAGGCCCGCGCGTTCGCCCGCCTGGTCCGCGGCCAGATCCAGGAGACCGTCGGCCCCGGCGAGGACGCCGACCCCCTCAAGCACTACCTCCAGGTCGTCGCCGACAAGACCGGCTCCCTGATCGCCGTCTCCGGCCAGTTCGGCGCCCTGCTCTCGGGCGCCCCCGCCCACGTCGTCGACACCGTCACCTCCGCCTGCGAGAAGATCGGCATCGCCTTCCAGCTGTCCGACGACATCCTCGACGTCGCCTCCGAGACCGAGGAGTCCGGCAAGACCCCCGGCACCGACCTGCGCGAAGGCATCCGCACCCTCCCGACGCACCACGTCCTCGCCGGCATCGGCTCCGGCCCTGACGACGCCCGCCTCCGCGAGCTCCTCACCCAGGACCTCACCGACGACGCCCTCCACGCCGAGGCCCTCACCCTCCTGCGCGCCCACCCCGCCATGGACCGCGCCCGCGCCGACCTCCGCCGCTGGGCCGAGGACGCCCGCAGCGAACTCCTCACCCTCCCCGAGATCCCCGCCCGCGAAGCCCTCACCAACCTCTGCGACTACGTGATCACGAGGACTCGATAGCTTTTCTCTCCTCCTTCGGGCCTGGCGGCCCTCCATCGTCGATAAAAGCGGGCGATCGCTGGCATCGCTTCGGCTCGCCTTGCGGCTCGCTGCGCGATCAGGTTCTCGCAAGCTCGAACCTGCCTTCGGACGCGATCGCGGCCATTGAGGTTGTCGCGTGGTTGCGGTGATGGCTGAGGTCGGCGCGGTGTCTATTGCGGGGCTCTCTGCCGTAGAGGTCGCCGGGCGGTCGCGGTGGCTAGGGCTAGGGCGGCCAGGGTTCCGCCTAGCCACATGACGCTCGTTTCGCCGGTGGTGTCGGCTATCTGTCCGCCTGCCAGCGCACCTAGCGAGATGGCGAGGTTGAAGGTGGCGACGAACAGGGCCGATGCCGGCTCGGCGGCGTGCGGGGGCACCGCGCGCAGCAGCCAGTTCTGTAGCGTCACCGACACGCCGCCGTAGGCGACTCCCCACAGGACCAGCAGCACGACCGCCGGAAGCGGGGACCGGCCCGCGACGGGGAACAGCAGGACGGCCGGCGCGAGCAGGACGGTGATCCGTACCAGGGTGCGGCGCGGGGCGTGGGCGGCCGCCGTCCCCGCGGTGAAGTTGCCCGCGATGCCCGCCACGCCGTACACCAGCAGCAGCGTGCTGATCAGGTCCGGGTTCACGCCGGACACCCGCTCCAGGACGGGACGCACGTAGGTGTACGCCGCGAAATGCCCGGTGACCAGGAGGAACGTCACCAGGAGGCCGGCCTGCGCGCGGGGTGCGCGCACCACGGCGTCCTTGGTGAACTTCGGCGGGACGAACACGACGGAGACGTCCGCGCCGGTCTCCTGCATGGCCTCCTTGACGGTGCCGAACACCGG
>NZ_JBFARL010000087.1:0-32803 GCF_040674655.1 Actinomadura sp. NPDC049753
CACACTCTTTCCCTACCCTTCGCTCTTCCGATCGGCCGCCTCGTTCGCCGCGTGCGGCGCGATGCTGGCCGCCGCCCTGTTCGCCGCTTTCGTCGTGCGCGCCCGCCGCCCCGCGGCCGCGCCCGCCGGGAAGGTCGCCGAGCCCGCGTGACGAGCGGCTGGTGATCGACCCGGTGAGCGGGCGGCTCCTCGCCCAGGAGTCCGTGCTGGTGAAGCCCGGCAAGGCGTGGCGCGGCGCCAAGCCCGGCACGGTCCTGTCCTACAGCGCGCTCGTGTCCTACGGCTGGACCGACGAGGTCCCCGCCTACCCCGTCGAGCCGACCGGCTGAGGCGCTAGGCGAGCAGGTCGGACGGGGCGGTGCCCGCCTCGGTGAGCGGCAGGCCGAGCGCCACGCGCTCGGCCAGCCAGCCGCTCGGACGGTAACGCGGGTCGCCGGTCGCCTCGTGCATCTGCTCCAGGACGTCGAGGACGCGCTCGGCGCCCACGTGGTCGCCCCACTCCAGCGGGCCGCGCGGGTAGCCGAGCCCCAGCCGGACGGCGGTGTCGATGTCGGCGGGACTGGCCAGCCGCTGCTCGGCGATGCCGCAGCCCACGTTGACGATCGACGCCAGCAGCCGCGGCGCGACGGCGACGGGCGCGTCCCGCACGACGGTCACCGGCCGGCCCGTGGCGAGGAGGGCGGCGAGCGCCGCGCGGCCCGCCTCCGGGTCGAGCGCGGGCTGCACGGTGAGGGTGATCCGGCCGAAGAACCCGAAGAACCCGTCGATCCCGAGAGTCCGCTCCCCGGGGAGGCCGTTGCCGACCTGGCTCGCGACGCTCATGTCCGTCGCGGCGTCGACCAGCAGGACGGCCTCCTCGGACGGCTCGTCACCCGCCTCGACCGCCACCCCGGCCTCGGACAGCAGCATTCCCAGCGTCTCGCGATGCTGCGGTTCCTGGAACCAGACGGGCCGGAAGTCGGTGGCCGGGGCGCCGGGCTCGGCGGGCTCCTGCTTCGAGCCGTCCACGTACTTGTAGAAGCCCTCGCCGGTCTTGCGTCCGAGAAGCCCGGCCTCCAGGCGCGCCCTGCCGATCCTGGACGGACGGAACCGCGGCTCGGTGTAGAAGCCCGTCCAGATGGACTCCATCACCGGGTGCGACACGTCCATCCCGGTCAGGTCCAGAAGTTCGCACGGCCCCATCTTCAGGCCGAGGACGTCCCGCGCGACGCGGTCGATGTCCACGGGCTCGGCGACGCCCTCGGAGAGGATCTGCAACGCCTCCGTCACCAGGCCGCGCCCAGCGTGGTTGACGAGGAACCCCGGCGCGTCAGGCGCGAGCACGGGAGTGTGACCGAGACGCCTCACGAGGTCGGCGAGCGCGTCCGGGATCCACTCGGCCGTGCGCGCCCCCGGAATCACCTCGACGAGCTTCATCAGCGGAACCGGATTGAAGAAGTGCAGCCCCGCCACCCGGGACGGGTCGTCCAGCGCGGCGGCGATCGCAGTCACCGGCAGCGAACTGGTGTTGGTCGCGAAGACGGTGTGCTCTGGGCAGACCTTCTCCAGGGACCTGAACAGTTCCCGCTTGGTCTCCATGTCCTCCCGGACGGCCTCCACGACGAGGTCGCAGTCCTGGAACGGGGTGAGCGGCTCGCCGACCGGCCGGAGCCGCCCCTTCGCCGCCTCCGCGTCGGCCGCCGTCATGCGGCCCTTCGCGGCGAGCCGGTCGAACATGGCCCCGACGTGCTCGGCCGCCTCCATCACGGCCTGCGTCCGGATGTCGGCCAGCTCCACCGTCAGCCCGCCCGCCGCGGCGAGCTGCGCGATCCCGCGCCCCATCGCCCCGGCACCGATCACCCGGATCGTCGCCGCCCGGCCCGCCCACTGCTCCACGTCGCCTCCCGCGCTCGCCCAGCCCTCTGGCCCACGTCCCGGTTCGCCACCGCCATGGGTACCCAGCATTCAACTCCACCGGGCGGAAGCCCGGACGCCGCCCTCCCGGCGACGGGCCGTACCCTGCGAAGTGCCCGCGACCCCGTCCCGAGGAGACCACCATGCGCGACGCGGTGATCTGCGAGCCGCTGCGGACCCCCATCGGCCGGTTCGGCGGAGCGCTCAGCGCCGTCACGGCCGCCGAGCTCGCCGCCGCCGTCGTCCGCGTCCTGGTCGAGCGGACCGGCCTGCCCGGGGACGCGGTCGACGAGGTGATCCTCGGGCACTGCTACCCCACCTCCGACGCCCCCGCCATCGGGCGCGTGGCCGCGCTGGACGCCGGGCTCCCCGTCACGGTCGGCGGCGCCCAGCTCGACCGGCGGTGCGGATCCGGGCTCCAGGCCGTCCTGAACGCCGCCATGCAGATCCAGACCGGTGTCAGCGATGTGGTCATCGCGGGCGGCGCGGAGAGCATGAGCGGCGCGCCGTTCTACACGACCGCGGCGCGCTGGGGCGTGCGCGGGCCGTCCCTCGAACTGCACGACGCGCTCGCGCGGGGACGCGTCACCGCCGGCGGCGTCCGCCATCCCGTCCCCGGCGGGATGCTGGAGACCGCCGAGAACCTGCGCCGCGAGTACGGAATCGGGCGCCGGGAGCAGGACGAGCTGGCCGCCCGGTCCCACGAGCGCGCGGTCGCCGCCCAGCGGTCGGGGGTCTTCGCGGAGGAGATCGTCCCGGTGACCGTCCGGTCGCGGAAGGGCGACACGGTCGTCGACACCGACGAGCACCCGCGTCCCGGCACCACGGTCGAGGGCCTGGCGGAGCTGCGTCCCGTCCTCGGCAAGGCGGACCCCGAGGCCACGGTGACGGCCGGCAACTCCAGCGGCCAGAACGACGCGGCCGCCGCCTGCGTGGTCACCACCCCCGAACGCGCCGCCGAACTGGGCCTGCGGCCCCTCGTCCGGCTCGTCTCCTGGGGCCGCGCCGGGGTGCCGCCCGAGACGATGGGCATCGGCCCTGTCCCCGCCACCGCCAAGGCCCTCGACGCCGCCGGCCTCACCCTCGCCGACATCGACCTCGTCGAGCTGAACGAGGCGTTCGCCGCGCAGGTCCTCGCCGTCACCCGCGAGTGGGGCCTGAAGGACGCCGACTGGGACCGCGTCAACGTGCACGGCTCCGGCATCTCCCTCGGGCACCCCGTCGGCGCGACCGGCGCCCGCATCCTCGCCACCCTCGCCCGCGAGATGGGCCGCCGCGGCGCCCGCTACGGCCTGGAGACCATGTGCATCGGCGGCGGCCAGGGCCTCGCCGCCGTCTTCGAACGCATCTGAACATCACGCGGGCTGTGCGAGATCTACAGCTGCGTCATCTGATCGAACACGCGGGCGGCCCGCGGCGTCTGAAGGGGGCATGAGCCCGAAGTGCGAACGGTGTGACGGCCCGCTGGTCCCGGTCGAGTACGGCATGCCCGTCGACGACACCCCGTACCAGCGTCACGAGCGCCGCGAGATCTACTACACCGGCGGCTGCATGGGCCCGCCCGCGCCCTGGTGGTGCTGGTCGTGCGAGCGGTTCGCCGACCCCGAGCCGCGGCCCTCGCGCTCGATGACCGTGGAGGGCTACCAGCTGTCCCTCCTCAACGAGATGCGCGGTGTCAGCCCGTCCCTCCCGGAACTGCCGGCGCCCTACGACGACCCACCGGAGGCCCTGGTGGAGGAGGCCGTCGAGTGGAGAAGCCCGGACCTGCTGAAGATCAAGGACATGGCGGTGATCCTGGGCGAGCCGGTCAGCGGCGGCCCCTCCCGGCACCGGTTCGCCCTCCCCCTCTGGCCCGACTTCTGGCTGGAGCACCAGAGCATGGACACCGACTTCTGGCTGGAGCCCGAGAGCATGGACACCGGGGTCGGCGGCTACGTCGTCGACAAGCGGTTCGTCCGCAGGTCGGGCGAGCCGATGCGGTCGGTCGACGACATGCGCCCCTGGGCGGTCCTGCGGACGGAGGCCGAGGCGTTCTTCGGCTGGGAGCCCACGCGGCATCCGAACATGTACTACCACGTCGTGCCGTTCGAGCTCGGCGGACGCCCGATGAAGGCCTACTTCGTCTACGACCTCCTCGTGGAGGTCTCGGAGGTCTCCGAGGCCTCGGAGGACTAGCCCCGCTCCGCCGTCCAGGACGGGTCGCGGCCGGTCATGGCGATGAGGCGGTCGAGCGCGGACGCGTCCGCGGCCACCTCGACGGCGGGGCCGAACAGGCCGGGGACGCCCTGGCCGCCGCTCTGCTCGACGGCCGGGGCGACGAAGCCCAGGCACGCCTCGATCTCGTCCGCCCCGGCGTCGTAGGGCCGGCCGAGGGCGCGGGAGACGTCCCATCCGTGCACGACCAGCTCGTTCATCGCGACGAGGCCGGCCTGGTCGCCGGGCAGGTCGATGCCGCCGGCCTGGGTCATGCCCTGCCACGCCTCCGGGGAGCGCCAGGCCGCGGCCAGCGCGTCGAGCCGCTCGGGGATGCGGGTGCGCCAGCCCGGGGCCAGCCGGGCGGCGTCGGCGGACGGCGGTTGCGACGGGCCTTCCGGGAAGTTCTTCGCCGCCGCCCAGGTGAAGGCCAGGACCAGGCCGTCCACGTGGTCGATGAGGGCGCCGAGCGGCATGCCGCCGTTGGGCGTGGGCCCCGCGAGCTGGGAGTCGCGCACGTCCGCGAGCAGGGCGGCCATCCGCCGGGCGGCGGGGCCGAGGTCGGGCGTCGAGGTCATCTGGGATCCTTCCGTTTCGCATACCGCTGGACGGGACGCCGGTGGACGCGCCCCGCTCCGTGATATGGACTCGGGAACCGCCGGATACTCATCGCTACGCGGGTAAGAACCAAGATCGAAGGTTTCGGCGGTCCGGACGTCGGCGCGGGCTGTTCTGACCAGGGGATGTGACGCGTAAGCTACTACCGAGTAGTATTCGGGCCCCGGATGGAGAGCAGTCCGACGCGAGCCCTACGCTGGCTGCCATCGCCCGTACCCCAGGAGGACGGAACAGTGTTCTGGATCACATTGGTCATCGGGCTCGCCGGAGCGGCGGTCGCGCTGGCGCTCGCCGGAAGGCGAGTGCTGTTCCTGTACGCGATCGCCAAGAGCGGGCAGCCCGATCCCCAGCGGACCCTTCAGGTCAGGCGTGAGCCCGCCAAGGCCGTCGAGGGCCAGGCCGTCGAGGTGCTCGGCCAGCGCAAGCTGCTGAAGTGGACCCTCGCCGGCGTCTCGCACGCCGCCGTCATGTGGGCGTTCATCCTGCTGATCACCGTCTACCTGGAGGCGGCCGTCGCGCTGCTGTTCGGGCTGGACGCCAAGATCCCCGGCCTGCAGACCTGGCCGCCGATCGGGTTCGTCCAGGACACGATCGCCCTCGCCTGCACCGCCGGCCTGATCGTCTTCACCGCGATCCGGATCAAGAACTCGCCCAAGCGCATCGGCCGCAGGTCCCGGTTCAAGGGCTCGCACCTGTCCGGCGCCTGGATGACGCTGTTCATGATCTTCAACGTGATCTGGACGATGTTCTTCTTCCGCGGCGTGGAGTGGGCCAGCGGCAACCTGCCCTACGGCAAGGGCGCCTACTTCTCCTACCTCGTCGGCCACCTGTTCGACGGGCTGGGCGACCACACGCTGGAGATCCTGGAGTCGGTCGGCCTGCTGCTGCACATCGCCGTCGCGCTGATCTTCCTGGTCTTCGTCGTCCACTCCAAGCACCTGCACATCTTCCTGGCGCCGCTGAACGTCATGTTCAAGCGCCGCCCCGACGGCCTCGGCGCCGCGCAGCCGATGATGTCGGGCGGCAAGCCGCTCGACTTCGAGGAGGCCGACCCCGACGAGGACGTCTTCGGCCGAGGCAAGATCGAGGACTTCACCTGGAAGGGCTTCCTCGACATGGCGACCTGCACCGAGTGCGGTCGCTGCCAGTCGCAGTGCCCCGCCTGGAACACCGGCAAGCCGCTGTCGCCCAAGATGCTCGTCCTGGAGCTGCGCGACCACGCCCTGGCCAAGGCGCCCTACTTCACCGCGTCGGAAGAGGCCCGCAACGGGTTCACCGACGAGCAGAAGCTCGCCATGGAGGTCGACAAGGCCCTCGTCGGCGACGACGGCGTCATCCACCCCGACGTCCTGTGGTCCTGCACCAACTGCGGTGCGTGCGTCGAGCAGTGCCCGGTCGACATCGAGCACATCGACCACATCCTGGACATGCGCCGCTTCCAGGTCATGATCGAGTCCTCGTTCCCCTCCGAGGCCGGCGTCATGCTGAAGAACCTGGAGAACAAGGGCAACCCGTGGGGCATGTCCGAGATGAAGCGCCTCGAATGGATCGAGGAGCTCGACTTCGAGGTCGACGTCGTCGACGACAAGGTCTCCGAGGACACCGAGTACCTCTTCTGGGTCGGCTGCGCCGGCGCCCTTGAGGACCGCGCCAAGAAGACCACCAAGGCCGTCGCCGAGCTCCTGCACATCGCGGGCGTCAAGTTCGCGGTCCTCGGCCCCATGGAGGCGTGCACCGGCGACCCGGCCCGCCGCCTCGGCATGGAGTTCGTCTTCCAGATGCTCGGCCAGCAGAACGTCGAGACGCTGAACGACGCGGGCGTCAAGAAGATCGTCGCGACCTGCCCGCACTGCTTCAACACCCTGGCCAACGAGTACCCGCAGATCGGCGGGAACTACGAGGTCGTCCACCACACCCAGCTGCTCGCGCACCTGGTCGAGGAGGGGAAGCTCACCCCGGTCACGCCGATCGAGGAGAACATCACCTACCACGACCCCTGCTTCCTCGGCCGCCACAACAAGGTCTACAAGCAGCCGCGCGACATCATGGCGACCGTCCCCGGCGTCCGGACGCAGGAGATGCACCGGCACAAGGACCGCGGCTTCTGCTGCGGCGCCGGCGGCGCCCGGATGTGGATGGAGGAGCGCATCGGCAAGCGGATCAACACCGAGCGCGTGGACGAGGCCCTGGAGACCAACCCCGACACCGTCTCCACCGCGTGCCCGTTCTGCCTGGTCATGCTGGGCGACGCCATCAACGAGAAGAAGAACGCGGGCGACGCCAAGGAGTCGCTGGAGGTCGTCGACGTCTCCCAGCTCCTGATCCGCTCCATCAAGGGCGAGGGCACCGCCCCCGAGAAGGAGGCGGTCGCCGCCGAATAGGGGCGCCTGCTGCGACGGCCCCGTTCCCGCTCAGGCGGGGGCGGGGCCGTCCCGCGCTCCGGAGGGCCGTTCCGCGCTCCGGCCGCGGTTGAGGGGGCGGGCTCGCTGGTAAGACCTGGGGATGGCCGTGCTCGTGTCCGTCCTCGCGTTCCTGATGACGCTCGCGGGCGGCCTCACCGCGATGCGGGTCCGCGACCACCGGCACCTCGTCCTCGGCCTCGCGGGCGGACTCATGCTCGGCGTCGTCGCGTTCGACCTGCTCCCCGAATCGCTGGAGCTCACCCGGCACCGCCCCTTCGGCGTCCCCGCCCCCATGATCGGCTTCGCGGCCGGGTTCGTGCTCCTGCACGTCGTCGAGCAGGCGGTGGCGGTCCACCGCGCCCACGAGGAGGAGTACGCCCCGCACGAGCACGTCCACGGCTCGGGCCCCGGCGGGCTGCTCGCCGCGTCCGCCCTCGTCCTGCACAGCCTGGTGGACGGCCTCAGCATCGGCTTCGGCTTCCAGACCGGCACCGAGACCGGCGTCTTCGTCGCGCTCGCCGTCGTCACCCACGACTTCGCGGACGGGTTCAACACCTTCACCGCCGCCTCGCTGTACCGCGGCGACCGGCGCCCCGCCGTCCTGCTGCTGCTCGCCGACGCCGCCGCCCCCGTCGCCGGGGCCGCCATCGGCATGCTGGCCACCGTCCCGGAGGCCGTCCTCGGCCCCTACCTCGGCGTCTTCGCCGGCGTCCTGCTGTACCTGGCCGCCGCCGAGATCCTGCCCGAGGCGCACAGCGTCCACCCGCGGGTCATGACCCTGGCCGCCACCGGGCTCGGGCTCCTCGCCGTGCTGCTCAGCGTCGGGCTCGCGAGCTGAGAGAAGGCCGCCCGGAAACCCGGACGGCCTTCTCCCTGGAACGTTCCCGGCGTCAGCCGGTCAGCGACGTGGCGTAGCTCTGGTTCGTCTTGAGCCACGCGTCGACGGCCTGGTCGGGCTTGCCCTTGTACTGGTTCTCCATGAGGTCCTCAAGGGAGCCGAGCTGCTTGTCGTCCATCCTGAACTTCTTCAGCCAGCCGGTGACCTCGGGCTGGTCCTTGCCGAAGTCCTCGCGGGCGACGGTGTGGATGCCGTCGGGCTTGCCCATCGCGCCCTTCGGGTCCTGCAGGTCGCGGATGGGGTACTTCGTGTACGCCCAGTGCGGGCGCCACAGCGTGACGACGATGTCCTTCTTGGCATCGACGGCCTTCTTCAGCTCGGTCAGCATCGCCGCCGTCGAGGACGTCGTCACCTCGTACTCGTCCTTCAGGCCGTACGCGGGGAGCATCTTCTCCTGCGACACCCGGTACAGGCCGGAGCTCTTCTCGATGCCGACGATCTTGCCGCCGTACGCGCCGCCCTTGCCCTTCAGGTCGTCGAGCGTCTTCAACGGGGAGTAGTTCGGCACGGCGATCGTCAGCGGCGCCGAGTCGTACCAGGTGCCGATCTTCTCCAGCTTGTCGCCGTACTGCTTCCAGTAGTCCTCGTGCGTGCCGGGCAGCCAGGCGTCCACGAACAGGTCGACGTCGCCCTTCGACATGCCCGCGTAGAGCGGCCCGGTGTCGAGGTTCTTGACCTCCACCTTGTAGCCCTTGTCGGTCAGGAGCCGCTTCCACAGGGCGGTGGCGGCCTCACCCTCGGCCCAACCCGAGACCACCCCGATGGTGATCTCCTTGTCCTTCCCACCCCCGGAGTCGGAGCCGCCGCACGCCGCGGCGCCCAGCCCGAGCGTCAGCGTCAGCGCGGCGACCGTCAGGCCCTTGAACTTGGAGCGCATGCCCATCCTTTCGTCGGCTTGCATGGTGAAGCAGGGGAGCGAGGGAGGTCAGCCGGACGTGCCCGCGGCGGAGGCCACGGCGACCGGGGCGGGCGCGGCGGCGCGGCGGCGCGTGAACAGCGCGCGCAGCATGCCCGGCCCCTCGCCCAGGGCGCCGGTCAGGCGGTCCAGGTAGATCGCGAGGACCACGACGGCGACGCCGCCCTCGAAGCCCTTGGCGACGTCCACCCGGTTGATGCCCTCCAGCACCTCGCCGCCGAGGCCGCCCGCCCCCACCATGCCGGCGATCACGACCATGGACAGCGACAGCATGATCAGCTGGTTGACCCCGGCCATGATCGACGGCATCGCGAGCGGGATCTGGATCCGGGTCAGGATCCGGCCCGGCGGCGTGCCGAACGCCTCGCCCGCCTCGACCATCTCCGGGTCCACGCCGCGGATGCCGAGCTCGGTCAGCCGCACCCCCGGCGGCATCGCGAAGATCACCGTCGCCACCACGCCGGGCACCGAGCCGATGCTGAAGAAGAAGATCGCCGGAATCAGGTACACGAACGCCGGCATCGTCTGCATGAAGTCCAGGACCGGCCGGACGATCCGGCTCACCACGTCGCTGCGGGCCGCAGCCACGCCGATCGGGATCGCCACCACGGTCGACACCACCGCCGACACCAGCACCAGGGCCAGCGAGTCCATCGCCGGCTCCCACAGCTCCATGCTGTCGACCAGCGCGAACCCGAGGACCGTGAACAGGCCGAGCCTCCAGCCGCTCAGCACCAGCGCGATCACGGCGAGCACCAGCGTCAGCCCCAGCGGCGGCAGGAAGTTCAGGACGCTCGTCAGCCCGTCCACCGACGCCTCGATCGCCGACCCGATCCCGTCGAACAGCCACGACAGGTTGTCGGTGCACCAGCTCACCAGGCCGTCGAACCACTCGCCGACCGGGACCCGGGGCAACTTCATCGCCGCGTCACTCATCGCCGCCCTCCTTCGTCAGCACCGGTTCCGGCTCCTCGGCCATCTCCTCCACATGGGAGTTGATCGCGCCGAGCGCCGCGAGCAGCGTCACCCGGGGGATCACGCCGAGCAGCGTCCCCTCCTCGTCCGCGACCGGCACCGGCAGGTCGCTCTCGGCCACCCGGACGAACAGGTCCGCGACCGGCGTGTCCGGCGCCACCGGCTCCGGCTCCTCGGGGTCGATCAGGCCGTCCAGCGTCTGGACGCCGTCCCGCACCGCGTCCGCGATCACCGTGGCGCGCACCCGTCCGACGAGCCTGCGGTCCCGCCCGACCACGAACGCCGCCGAGGTCTGCTGCTCGCGCATCGTCCTCAGGGCCGTCCGGGGCCCGGTCGACGCCGGCACCGTGACCAGCGGCTTCTCCATCACCGAGGCCGCCGTCAGCACCCTGGAGCGATCCACATCCGCGACGAACTGGGCGACATAGTCGTTGGCCGGGTCGGTGAGGATCTCCTCGGCCGTCCCGATCTGCACGATCCGGCCCTCCCGCATCACCGCGATGCGGTCGCCGATGCGCATGGCCTCGTTCAGGTCGTGGGTGATGAAGACGATCGTCTTGCCGAACCGGTTCTGCAGGTCCAGGAGCAGGTCCTGGACCTCCCGGCGGATCAGCGGGTCCAGAGCGCTGAACGCCTCGTCCATCAGGATGATGTCGGTCCCCGAAGCGAGCGCGCGGGCCAGCCCCACCCGCTGCTTCATCCCGCCCGACAACTCACCGGGAACCTTGTTCTCCCAGCCTTCGAGACCCACCAGGGCCAGGAACTCCCGGGCGGTCTTCTCTCGTTCCTCCCTGGGAACACCGCGGACCTCGAGCCCGTAGGCGGCATTGGCGAGAACCGTCCGATGGGGGAACAGCGCGAAGTGCTGGAAGACCATGCTGACCTTGTTCTGCCGAAGCGCCCGCAGCGCCTTCGGAGACAGCTTCGCGATGTCCTGGCCGTCGATCTCGACACTGCCGGACGTGACGCCGAGCAACCCGTTCAGCATCCGGATGAGGGTCGACTTCCCCGACCCCGACAGGCCCATGACCACGAAGATCTCGCCCTGCCGGACCTCGAACGTGGCGTCCACCACCGCCGGTGTGACCCCGAGCTCGCGGACCGCCGACAGATCGGCGCCCGCCCCGAGTTTCCGCTGAGCCTCCGCCGTCCTACGGCCGAAGAGTTTGGTGACGCTTTCCGCGCGGAGTACTGACACGATCTCCTTCCGGGTTCCCACGTCGATGCGCGGAAACGGGTCGCCTCGTCCGTCAGGCGCCCGGACCTCATCGGAAGAGGCTGTCAACCAGACGCCATACCTGTGCGTCGCCCGAAACTACCCGTCCAGAGAACATGTTTCATCTTTTGGTGACTTCCGTCACCCTGGGTGACTACACCTTCGTCCGGTGAAAGTTCTGGTACGACCGCGACGGCGTCGGCCCCCGCTGGTCCTGGTACCGCGACCCGTACTTCGCCGACCCGTAGGGGTACTCCGCCGGCGAGCTCGTCCGGAACAGGCACATCTGCCCGATCTTCATCCCGGGCCACAACTTGATCGGCAGCGTCGCCACGTTCGACAGCTCCAGCGTCACGTGCCCGGTGAACCCTGGATCGATCCACCCCGCGGTCGAGTGCGTGAGCAGCCCCAGTCGCCCCAGCGAGCTCTTCCCCTCCAGCCGGGCCGCGAGGTCCTCGGGCAGCCCGAACACCTCGTACGTCGAGGCCAGCACGAACTCCCCGGGATGCAGCACGAACGCCTCATCGGCGTCCACCTCCACCAGCCGCGTCAGATCCGGCTGCTCCACAGCGGGATCGATGTGCGGATAGCGGTGGTTCTCGAACACCCGGAAGTACCGGTCCAGCCGCACGTCCACACTGGACGGCTGAACCATGACCGGCTCGAACGGGTCGATCTTCACTCGCCCAGACTCAAGCTCGGCCCTGATGTCGCGATCGGAGAGCAGCACCCCAGAAAGCTATCCCACGCCACACCCCCACCGACGATCCGGTACAGTAACCAGGGCACGGGCACCCTCCAGGCAGCCCGACGCGGGTGTAGTTCAATGGTAGAACTTCAGCTTCCCAAGCTGACAGCGCGGGTTCGATTCCCGTCACCCGCTCGCATAACGAAGGCCCAGGTCAGGGAGTAGATCCCCGCCTGGGCCTTGATCGTTTTTGAGCCGTCTACAGGCCCTCGTGCCATTAGCGTGCCATTAGGTCACCGGCACCAGGGCGCCGGCTGAACCGTCGTCATCCTCGTCATCGTCCTGCGTCTGTTCGGCCTGGACGAGCGCATCGAAGCCGTCCGCGATGGCCCGATCAGCCTTGGCGGATCGGTGCTGATACCGCAGCGCCGCCCGCTCGTTGTCGTGGCCCATGCGCGCCATCAGGTTGCGCAGTGAGACGCCCATGTCCGCCGCAAGGGTGTTGCCGGTGTGTCGAAGGTCGTGGAAGTGCAGGTTCGGCACCCCCAAACGAGCTGACGACGTGGCTCCACCGGGTCAGCTTGTTGAAGCCGCTCCGCCGCAGCGGCCCCCCTTGATTCCGGTGAAGACGAGGGCATCAGCACCCGGCCGAACGTCCTTGTTCAGGTGGGCGACCAGGTGAGGAACGATCGCAGCCGGGACAGAGACGGTGCGCATCCCCGCTCGTGACTTGGTGGGGCCGAGGATCATCTCCCCGTTGGCCCGCTCGACGTAGGCGCCGCGTACCCGGACGGTGCGGTTCACGGGGTCGACATCGCAGCGGCGCAGCGCCGTGACCTCGCCCCATCGAAGGCTTGCGAATGCGGCGAGCAGAATCAGCGCCCGAAGCCGGTCGTCCTGGGCCACATCCGCGCGCCCCTCCTCAGCGAGTTTCCAGAGCGCCCGCTCAGCCTCCAGGCGCGTCCCGGAGGAGCCCGGGAACCGGCGCATGACGCCGTCTTTGACCTGGTAGCGCAGCCGGTACTCACCCGAGTCCAGTTTCCGGATGTTGCCGACCGGCCGCACGCCGACCGGTTCAGCCAGCTCGAAGACTGAGCAACCGTGAAGGTCGGGCGTTCGGACGCATCCTCGGCACCGGCCCCACGGACGCGGCACGGGTTCCGAGTGAGGCTCTTGTCCTCGTCGACCGCCGTCATGAGCACGCCCCGCAGAAGCCGGTACGCCTTCGTGCGCGAGGGTCGCCAAGGGCGCCGCGCCCGGCTCTGCGAGCCGGGCATGCGGCTTGTTCTGTCCGGTCCGTCTTGCAGTCCGGCCACGGCCGCCCAACTCTTACAGTTGGCGCCGTGACCTTCACCAGTGGATTGGAGGCTTACCAGGTGATCGGCAGAGATGACCCCCGACCGGAATGGATTACCCGGCTCGTCACGGAGTTGAGCACGCTTCTGCAGGAACAGATTACGCTTGCGGCGCCTTTGGATAAGTGTTTGCTGGACGACGAGGGATTCTCGTTCTCCTGCCCTATCCGTAGTTCGCCCCCGCAAGGCAACGGCTTCCAGTTGTGCTGGGAAGGAGTGCTGGGGATGGAGCCCATCAACGGGAAGCCTCACACGAGCGTTTCGCTCTTCCTGTACAGCAGGCACCAGCGACTCGGGATGATGGGCCATATGCAGGGCAGCGTTTTGGAGATCGAGTACAAGGGTTCGCTGGAACACGGCGGGCGATGGGGAACTCCCACATGGTTGCCGGACGAGTTTGGTGAGTACCTTGCGTACGACTCGTACAGCGATCGGTGAACGATCCCCACGCGCGCGGCCCAGGTCAGGGGATGGGTGAGGACGAATCTGGACGATCCTGATCTTGCTTGTAGACAGGTAGTCCGCGGCTCAGCCCTATGATCGCCACAGCTTGGCTGAGGTGGACTGCGTGGCTGGGGGCGATCGCTGCCGCCCGGCTTCCGCTGCTCGGTCCGTGGTCGGCCCTGCGCTCCGGGTCCGCTTGCCCCCGGATGATCGGGTGCTGTCGCCGTGCCGGTCAGGCCGAGGGTACGCAGGTCAGCAGCTATGGTGTCGTGCCATTGGGGCGGTCAGTGAGGGGTGCTGACGGTCACTTGCGGGACGGTTGAGTGCCAGGTCAGGGTAGGAGCGGCCGAGTTCGCACTGTTCCCAAGCTGACAGCGCGGGTTCGATACCCGTCACCCGCTCCACCACGAAGGCCCAGGCTAAGGAGTAGCTCCCCGCTTGGGCCTTGATCGTTTCCGAGCCGTCCCACTGGCCCTCATGTCATGAGCGTGCCACCAAGCAACGAGCCCCCGGAGCGTTGCGCGCCCGTGCTGCGGCATGTGTGTCGTCGAGAAGACCAACAGCCCGATAGATCCAGTTACGGAGACTTATCCAATCATTTGTGGGTGCGCGCCCCAGTTGGCTCCCGTAGCGCCAACGTCATCGGGGGCCTCGTCGAGGGCCCCGATGGATGAACAGGATTCGGCCCACCACTAGTAGAGCCACTATCACCACTACACCGATACCGATCAGGATTAGGTGGATTGCCTTGATGTAGTAGGCCACTGCGTAGGTCACGACGTCCGGGACCAGTGTCATCTCAACCACTGCTCCGCCATGCCCCGCGACACCCCTCATCACTCCCAATCGGTCACATACAGTGACGAATTTGACTCGACCCGTCACTCGCTTCGAACTTGGGTGGCCCTATACGAGTGGCCCCAGCTCATAGGCGGTTCCGTCCGCCCGGACTGGCGGGCGTCCAGGTCAAGGGCGGCGGCGCTTAGGCCGCTGCGCAGCCTCGCGCCAGGCCGCCCGGAGCGTGCGGCGTGGGCGCCGGTCACCGGACGGCCGCGCCGGACCGCGCATGGCGAAGCCGTCGCCCCGGCCACCAGTTGCCGGCGGTCACCGGGGCAAGCCGTCGCTTCACGTGAGCCGGGTCCGGCGGGGACTATTCAGGAACGCCGATCGCGCGTCACGCGTAGGGCCATCCCCGTGAGCCGTCTCTTACTCCCGCCGGTTCGGCCGCAACGACCTCGGGCACCCCGGAGCACCTCTTGTCGGGACAGCGTGACTGTACATCCCATAAGGGGTTCTAGTGCGCCTCTGGCGGGGGCATTCCGACTCTGGGAAGCACGGGACGTGGCCATGACGGTCGCCGATGGTTGAGGTAGGAATCCTGAGCTTCCCCTCTGCCGCCGTCCCGATCGGGGATTTACCAGACCAGGACCCCGGCGTGACCCGGCAGCGCTGAGCGCGGGACGACGGCAGACGGGAAGCTCAGGCGGGTGTGCTGCTGCCTGACACATCTCGCGTGAACGAGCATTCCGGCTCAGGGGGTGGATCCGAGTAGATTTCTGGTCGAATTCCTGATGATCACGCGGATGCCTGGGTGTCCCGTGGGTGAGGAATTCACCTCGAACGGTCAGAAAACAGCGGAGTATGGTCGGCCGGGGAGGTATTCAGTGGCGGACGTGCAGGCGACGGTGTGGGGAGACGGTGCGGTCTCAGCGGTCTTCGTTCACGGGATCTTCAGTTGGGGCGCCGACGAGTTGTACGGATTCGGCAATCAGCGGCCGCTGGAGGATGAGTTCCGGCTGGTCATGATGGACCGGCGCGGACACGGGGCGAGCCCGGACATCGAGGGCAGTGACTATGAGGTGGATGCGGACGACATCACCGCCCTGCTCGGCGACGGAGCCCATCTGGTGGCGCATTCCTACGGCGGTGCAGGGGCGATGCTGGCCGCCGTGCGCCGACCTGACCTGGTGCGGTCGCTGACACTGATCCAACCCGGCACCCTGCGGCCCGCGGCCGGACATCCGGTGGTGGACGAGGCGCTGGAACGCGCTCGCGCCAGCACTGCGGGACTGCCACCGGAGATGACCCCGGAGGAGTACCTGCGGGCGGCCACCGAGGGCATCGGAATGCCTGTGCCGGAGGCCACGCCGGACCGCCTGCGGGCAGTGCGCGCCGCGATGCGCGAGCGGCCCTGCTGGGACGCCGACATCCCGCTGGACCAGCTCGCCACCGCGCCCTGGCCCAAGCTGGTGATCTCGGGCACCTGGGAGGACGCCCCCGAGCTCTACCGCCGGTATGCGGGCGAGCCGCTGATCGCCGCCGCGGAGTTCATCGCCGACCGGATCGGCGCACAGTACCTGAAGGTGCCCGGCTACTACCCGCAGGTACAGCAGCCCAGTGCGGTCAACGACGCACTGCGCGACCTTTGGCGGCGCGCGCCGGGGTAAATGCACATTTGGGCGTGCGAGGTTCTGCCACTCCGTACGTCCTCTTCCCGGATATCGCCGGGGGGCATCACGCTGAAGTCGGGTTCAAGAGGTCTGGCGCTCAGGCCGCTGCACATTCTCGCGCCAGGCCGCCCGGAGCGTGCGGCGCGAGCGACGGTCATCGGATGGCCGCGAATCGTGCCGCCGCCTCCCTGTCTGCCAGCCGCTGGTGGTCACAGGACCGCGCCGCCGCTATGCCGTCCAGGTCAACGCGAAGTCACCGTCATCGAGACCGACCGCAACGCCCTCCAGGAGACCAGGCAAGACTGCTCAGGGGCCAGAGAGCGGACCAGCTTGGCCGCCGTGGACCCAACCGTGAGCGGTGTCGATGGCTCGGAGTGCGATGAGTTTTGGGGGGCCCGGCGGTCTGAGTGCGTGAGTGGTCAGCCACTGAGCACGAGCGGATCGAGCGGTGGACGCTGGGGACGTCCCGGCGCGGAAATACACATGGAGGCACCGGATGCGGAAGTTGATTCTGGCTTTCTACGTCTCACTCGACGGTAAGAGCGCTGACGCGGACAACGGAATCAGGGACGTCATGATGAGCATCGACGACCCCGAGCAGGAGAAGTACTTCGTCAGCCGGCTGTGGGAGGCCGGGGCCTTCCTCATGGGCCGCAACACCTACGAGATCATGGCCGGATACTGGCCCCATTCCGACCACCCCTCCGCCCAGGCCATGAACGAGATTCCCAAGGTCGTGTTCTCCCGTACCTTGAAGTCTGCCGACGCCTGGCCCGAGACCCGGATCGCCGGCGGGGACACGGCGGAAGAGATCGCCAAGCTGAAGGCCGAGCCCGGCAAGGACCTCGTCGCCGCCGGCGGCACCGCGTTCATGCACTCCCTGATCAAACTCGGCGTGGTCGACGAATACCGGCTGTGGGTGTTGCCCGCCGCCATCGGCAAGGGCGCACCGCTGTTCCCGGAGCTGGATCGGCCCGCGAACCTGCGCTTGGTGAAGAGCACGCCCTTCCCGTCCGGCACCCTCGAACTCGTGTACGCGGCAGGCGATAAGTAGGGCCCAGCAGGCAGCGCTCACGGTGGCGGCACTCGTGGGGGTTGCATCCTGTACCGGGATACAGGCTTACCGTCGAGGTGTGGCCGCCGCCGGGGCAGCAAACACCGAGATGAGGGAGCTGTGGATGCCCGGATCTGAAGTGCCGATCATGTGCACACTGTCGCCGAACAAGATGGTGGATCGGCTGGCAGAGTTCGCGTCGCTGTTCGCTGAGTCCCTGACCGGTGTGGAACGTGAGCCGCTGCGGTTGCGCCTGACGTTCGACGCCGACCAGGCGCGCGAGGCGCAACTCCGGGGAGTGTTCGAGGCCGAACAGGAGTGCTGCGCGTTCCTAAGGTTCGCGTTCGAGCGCACTGGAGCCGGTTTGAAGGTGGAGGTCACTGCGCCGCAGGAGGCCGGGCCGACGCTGGACGGGATGCAGGCTTTGGCCGAGCGCAACGCCCCGCCGGAAGTCGTGGCAGTGGGCTGGACGGGATGAGCGGTCAGTACGAGGGACTGCGATCCGGCCAGGTCGCCGAGGCGGCCGGGGTGAACCTGCAGACCTTGCGCTACTACGAGCGGCGCGGCCTGCTGGCCGAGCCCGAGCGGACCTTGGGCGGGCATCGGCTCTATCCCGCCGAGGCGGTCACCGTCCTGCGGGTGATCAAGACCGCGCAACGGCTCGGATTCACCCTGGAGGAGGTCGCCGAACTGTTGGAGGCGGCCCAGCACCGGCACGGGCAGCGCGACGGCGGTCTGATGGAGCGGGCGCGGCTCAAGGTGATCGAGGTCGAGGAGCGTATAGCCGACCTTGAGGTCATCCGTTCCGCTCTGCACGAAGCGATCAACGCTGGATGCGACGACCTGATGACGTGCGCCGACCAGCCATGCTGCCCGTTGCCGTTCGCGGAACTCGTCCGCCCCGACTCCGAAGGGGATCGCTCGTGAAGACCGAGCTCAGGGCAGGCGCAGGATTCCGGCACGCTCGCCGCTGCGGCATGCGTTTCCTGCCGCTCCGGCTCTGTTGATCATCGCCGGAGTGCTCAGCGGCAGCGAGGCCGCGGTCTTGGCCGACAGTAGTGGCGCAGCCTAGGAACTGGACGCCGTCCGGGGATCGACCGTGGTCGACTCGAACGGATGCGGCCAGGGGACTCCGAGGGCCGTCCACCACTTCAGGTAAGGCACGCCCAGCACCGACGGTTGAGCGCCCTCTTCGCTCCAGGTCTCCGACACCTCGTCGAGGGCGGGCGCTTCCACGCCGAACAGCGCGGCCGCAGCTCGTCGGCTCTCTGCCGTGTCGTTGTCCGGGAGGCCATCACCTTCCTCATCGATCGAGGCGACGTGCACGGCCGCGCCGTCGGGGCCGAGAACCTCGTTGACCACGCCGTGTTCGTCGAAATCGGAGGCGGCGATCGCCCGCACACCCCACTCCGGCAGCAGCTCTTCCACCACCGATGACAATGTCACGCCGAAGTCGGCGAAAACGAAAACCCTCGCCCCTTGGGTGACGACGTCGACGGCCGACTGGTGGGCAGTCGCGAGCGCAAGCGCGAATTCCTCGGGGTCTCGCCCGTCCTTGAGGTCGATAACGGCCCAGCCGCTGAACGATGACACCGTTTGACAATATCAATGCCCCGCTCCGGGTAGTGCGGAGTTTGCGCTTCTCAAGCTGGCGGCGCGGGTTCGATTCCCTCACCGCTTTACGCAGAAGGCCCAGGTCGGGGACATGGCCCCGAGCTGGCCCTACTTGGTCCTGGCCGTCGGCCCGGACGTGCCCTCGTTAGGCGCAGTGGGTCAGGCGATGGTGTCGGCGACGATGATTTGTCCGTCGCGGATGACCCACTTCTGGTTGGGGTGGTTCATGCAGCGCCAGAGTCGGACGTTGGTGTTGTCGGCGCGGCTGTTGGTGGCGTCCAGACACACGGGGCTCGGGGCCGCGCGCCTGGGGGGAGGCCGCGGCGGCGGATGCCGGGGCGGTTGCGAGCGCGACGACGGTCAGGGCCAGGCCGGCCAGCGGAAGGTATCTGATCACGGGGAGCTCCCTCTCGGCTGTGCTGGAGAACTGAGCTCCCACGAATATCACTAAAAGTATTTGAACAACTTCTGATTGTCATGGTTCGGGTTTCGTCGCCATTGGCTGACACATCTGCGACGAAGACGGCCCGTGTCGCCCTGTCTGGCGAGTCGGACCGCTTGGGGTTTTCGGGTGTTCGCAGGTCAGGCGAGCGTGGCTGCTCAAGGGCGTGCAGAGGACGCCCGAGGGTCGAGGGTCCCCGCCGAAGGAGTGACTGGAGATATTCCTTGACGAATAATTCCTCAACGAACTACATTGTGCTTCCTGTCCACACTCGTCCATGGGCGGACGTGCGGGCGGCGACGAAGGCGATCTCTGATGGGAGAAGTCTCATGCCCGACCCCCTGACTCCGCGCGAGATCTTTCTGAGGCTGGTGCACGGCGTCTGCGAAGAACGCTGGGAAGACGTGATCGAGCTTTACGCCGAGCAGACTCACGTAGAGCACCCTTTCCATCCGCTCGCGGCGCCCCCGCTGCGGTCTCTTGAAGAGTTGCGCGCGCACTTTGGGGTCGGCGCACCCCCTGGTGCCTACAAAGGGCACACACTGCGCCGTCGGCCGGCCGGCATCAATGTTCACGAGACCGCAGATCCAGAGGTCATCGTGGCCGAGTTCCGCTACGAGGGGATCGTAGTGGAGACCGGTGAGCCGTTCGCAATTCCAGCGGTCTTCGTCATGCGGGTCCGCGACGGAAAGATCATCGAATCCCGTGATTACCTGGACCACCTGCGTTCTGCCCAAGCACGTGGTCAGTTGGGTGATGTCCTCGCCGCCGTCAGGCAGCACCACGACTCCTGACGGGTGAGGAAGGCCTGTTCGTCGAGCTCCGGTGGCTGCGGCGTACCTGTTGACAGGCCGTGATCCCTGAACGCGGTTCTTGATCGTTTTCGAGGCTGGCGGCGCCAGCTTGTCACTCCGGTCCTTGGACGCACTTGGCGGGCGAGCGATAGGCAGGACGTTCGCGCCCGCGATTGTCAGGCGCATGCGGCATGCTCTGCCGCATGGACGAGGACAGCTTCTGGCTGCTGATCGAAAACTGCAGGCCAGGAGCGCCTGACCCGGATGCTGAGCATCTTGCGGCGACGCTGACGACACGCCTTGCGGCGGGTCCGTTGTCTGCGGTCATCGGGTTCGCTGAGAACCTGGCGTGGGCGCTGTACCGTCTGGATCGCAGAGAATACGGCCGTGACCTGTCGGGCGACGCCTTCCTCTACACGCGCGCTGCCGTGGTCGCCGACGGTCGCGACGCTTATGACAGAGTTCTAGGGAATCCAGCAAAGTTCGTCCCATATGCCGCCGGACTCGTATGGGCAGAGAGCCTGCTTTACGTACCCGACCGCGCATACGAGCACATCACTGGTGAGGAGTGGGGCCGCAACACCCGCTACTCCTACGAGTCCTACTCGAACGCCGCCGGCTGGTCCGACGGTGTGGATACCGCTTGATCACATGCCCGCACGCCCGGTCGTAACGCTGTTCCGCAGGTGAACCCGCTGTCGTTTCCGTCCAAGACGGCCGCCGCGGTCACGATCTAGCGTGGGCCTGGCGACTCACCCGAACATGAGGAGACAACACAATGCGTGACCTGGTCTACACCGGTTTCATGTCGCTCGACGGCGTCGTGGACTCGCCGGGCGGCGGGCCGGGGGAGGAGCACCGCAGCGGCGGATGGGTGTTCAAGGACCTCGAGTTCGTCCCAGAAGCCTGGACGCTGAAGGGCGAGGAGCTCGCCGACACGACGGCGCTGATGTTCGGCCGCCGCAGCTACGAGGCGTTCGCGCAGGTCTGGCCCGGCTCGAAGGACCACGCCGACTACAAGGAACTGCCCAAGTACGTGGTGTCGACCACGCTGTCCGATGACGCCCTCGTCGACGGGTGGGGGCCGACGACGATCCTGCGCTCGACCGAGGACGTCGCCGCGCTCAAGGAGGGCGAAGGGGGCGCGATCTTCATCCACGGGAGCGCGGAGCTGGCCCGGCGGCTGTCGGACGCGGGTCTGGTCGACCAGTACAACCTGCTCGTCTTCCCCGTGCTGCTCGGTGCCGGGAAGAGCCTGTTCGGCCGGGCCGACCGCGACAAGCAGATGCTGTCGCTGCGGGAGTCGGAGAGCTACTCGAACGGGATCCTGAAGCTGGTCTACGACGTCAGGCGCTGATCCAGGTCAAGGGCGATCGCGCCGCCGGCGCCCTCGCGCAACTGCCCGGCGGTGCGTCCGACATAGGAGCGCAGCGCCCGAGCCAGGTGCGACTCGTCGAAGTAGCCGAGCTTGGTGACGACGTCGGCGACCGGTTCGCCGAGCGTCACCAGCTCCGCCGCCCTGCGGGCCCGCTCGATCTGCCGGACGCCGCCCCGCGTCAGCCCGGTCGCGGCGCGGAACCGGCGTTCGACCGTCCGTCCCGAGACGGCCGGGCGGTGACCCCGCAGCACCTCGGCGACGAGCGGGTCACGGACCACGACCCCGGCCCGGACGAGACGTTCGACGAGGCCCTCGGCATCGTCGGGTCCGGGCGTCTCCCAGCGCTCGCCGTCCAGCCGGAACGTCCGGCGTGTGGTGTCGGGGAGCTCGATACCGCCGTTGACCAGCGTCGACGTGGGGACGGCCCGCAACGAGGTGCCCACGGCGAACTCGATGCCCGTGAAGGCCGCGCCTTCTGGCACCGGCGCCAGGCTGGTCCGGGTCTCGGGACCGGTGATCCCCGCGTACGGCCGGCCGTCCTGCTCCCAGAACACCAGGCCCCAGCGCACCCCTGCGACTGACGTCATCGTCGTGACCTGCTCGTTCGTGCAGGTCCACACGGTGTCGACCCACGGCGAGTCGGACCGGCGCGTCTCAAAGCGCAGCTTCACGGGCGCAGGATACGTTGCGTCGGCGGTTCGATCTCCGCCACCCACTCCCACGACAACGGCCAGGTCAGCGACGAGTCGCTGACCTGGCCGCTTTCGTTCCTCGGCCACTGGCTCCGCTACGTGCCCGATACCTTCCCCTCACTCCGGGCCCTCCGATGGCGTCCGAGGCCATCAGCACGTTTTCAAGGGGTGGGCACGCCACGGGCCTGCGTGCGGGAGATCGAGCGTCCTGTCCCGTCTCAGCAGCCGCGCTGCGCCGGGGGACGGGGCCTCTTTCGTTCACCGACCGCCGTCCCTCGGCGGCCCAAGATCAGTAATTGGGGTGCCGTCATACTCGATATATGGGAAAGAGCTACGAGCGGATTGACGGCAGGCTGCGCACCTTCATCGAGTCGCAGCACATCTTCTTCACCGCGACGGCGCCGCTGGCCGGCGACGGCACCGTCAACCTTTCGCCCAAGGGGCTCGACGGCTCGTTCGCCGTGCTCGACGAACTCACCGTGGCCTACCTCGATTTCGCCGGCAGCAACGCCGAGACCATCGCCCATCTGCGCGAGAACGGCCGCATCACCCTGATGTGGTGCGCCTTCGACGGCCCGCCCAACATCGTGCGAGTGCACGGCCGCGGGGAGCCGGTCTTCCGCGACGACGCGCGCTGGGCCGAGCTGATGGGCCACTTCCCCGACATCGACCCGACCCTGCACGGCCTGCGAGCGATCATCGTCGTGACCGCCGAGAAGATCCGTGACACCTGCGGATACGGCGTCCCGTTCATGACCTACGAACAGGACCGTCCGCTGCACGCGTCGCGTTTCGCGCGCGAGACCGACGAGTCGCTTGACGCTTACTTCCAGAAGAAGGAGCACATCGCGGCCAGCATCGACGGCCTGCCAGGGCTGCCCCTGCCGCTGCCACCGCTTCCCTCGGTCGAGTAGGACGGAGCCGGACGGTCTCCCGGCGATCGCGATGTACACCGAACACCCCGGCGCACGCCCCCGCTGAGCCTGGTGGCCGGGCTTAACGACGAAATGTCCCGGCGGGAGGCGCGAAGCCTCTCCGCCGGGACACCCGGTACGCCCGGTCCGCGGTGATCACGGACCGGAATGGACCATGGGACTACTGGTCCTCAGAGGTCCTCCCGCTGGTCAGGAGACCAGCGAGAGAGCGACGATGACCGCGCCGATGGACAGGAGGATGACCCACCCGTCCTTCTTCACGATCCGACTTGCCGCACCCCCCGCAAGGGCGGCGAGGACGAGCGGGACGAAGGGGATCCCCGTGACCCAGAAGATCGCGGTGGCCGCGACGGCCGGGGCGATGGCCCGCGTGTTCCTCTTGCCCTTCTCGTTCTTCTTCACGCCGTCCCCTGCCAGGAAGCCCAGCAGGACAAGGACGATGAGTGCAATGTTCATGGCGGACTCTTTCGGTTGCAGTTACGCCTCGAAGGCGTCTTCCTTGACGCACGCCCCTAGGACGTGCGTTGGGGAAGACCGTCAGGTTTTCGGCGGTGACGGCAACTGTGACGACCAAACCGGAGGTGAAGTCGCCGGTGGCCGCGCGCCGTCGGGCCAGGGGCTGCGGGGCGCCCTCGCTCCGGCCGGCCGGGCACCACCTGGTCGATTTCGAGAACTGTGAAAGAACTAGCGGCGCTGGACCACGCACCTTGCAGGCGGGTCGGCTACTGCGGCGACGGGTCGTGGTGAGCCGGAGATCAGGCGGCGCGGGTTCCCGCGGCGACGAAGAACGGGATGGCGACGAACAGGCGGTCGCCGCGTGCCCTGGCGACCTGGTCGTCGAACCAGGCGCCTTCCCCTCCCATGCCGGCGAGCACCGGGAGGACGGCGGCGTCCGTCCACACGATCGTGTGGACGGCGACGGTGACGTCGGTGAACCCGTGGTCCAGCAGGAGGTTCCGGTGGCGGCGGGCGACCCGCGGGTTCGGCATGGCTCGGCGCGGGCGTGGACGAGTGAGCGGGTGAGCTCGGGATCGTCGGAGTCGATGATGAACGTGTCCCAGTCCTGGCCGATGAGCACCGCGCGGCCGTGGGGGGCCAGGACACGGCGGGCCTCGGCGACGGCCTGCTCGGGCTCGGGGAGGACGTGCAGGACCTTGTCGGCGCGGTAGCCGGTGACGGAGCCGTCGTCGAGGGGCAGCGCGGTGGCGTCGGCGACGTGGAAGTCGCTCGCGGGCCAGCGCTCGGCGGCGACCTCGATCATGGCGGGGTCCAGGTCGACGCCGATGGCCCGCACCCCGCGGGCGGCCAGCTCGCCGACGGCGCGGCCGCTGCCGCAGCCCACGTCGACCACGGTGGTGCCCAGCGCTTCGTAGGTGAGTTCTCGCAGGTCACGAGCCTGGGAGAGGTCGTCGAAGGCGTCGAGGACGGTGAGCAGCTTGGACATGGCCGCCATTGTGCGACTTAATGTCGACATGAAGTCAATCGGCGAGGTGGCGGCGCAGTTCGGGCTGCCGACGCACGTGCTGCGGTACTGGGAGGCCGAGGGGCTGCTGGCGCCGGCCCGCGCGGGGGACCGTCGCCGTTACACCGACGCCGACGTGCACCGGGTGGCGGCGATCCTGGTCGCGAAGGAGGCGGGTTTCGGGCTCGCGGACATCCGGACGATGCTGGCCGCCCGGTCCATGTCGGAGCGCCACGAGGTGACGGTCCGGCACCGCGAGAGGCTGCTGGTGCGGATCGCCCGGGCGCAGGCCGCCCTCGACATGATCGAGGGTGAATGCCCGCACGACGACATCATGACGTGCCCGCGTTTCCAGGGGCTCCTGGCTGATCGACTGGGATCGTCGAGCGCGCCGGCATAGCCGGCCGCGAGCGTCCGCCGTGCGCCGTTCGCGCGATGGACCTCGGCTGGGGTCACCCAGGCGCGTGCCGCCGTCGCGCGCACCGCGGACCCGGAACAGCAGGAAGCTCCTGGCGGCCAGGGTGTGCGCACACCCGGCCGACCAGGAGCTTCCGCGATCACCTTGTGCGGGCCGTGTTCGGCCTGTGAATCAGCCCGCGTGATCTGCTTTCGTCACCATGGCGCCGGTTCGGTCGCCCGGGCCGGCCCCAGCGCAGTGGTTGACCACTGCAGGCGAATGGAACGGCGGCTCATGGTGGGGTCGTGCTTCGACGCGGCAGGCTCAGCCGCCGGCCCTCCACTTGTAGGCGCCGTTCTTGTAGCCGCGGATGATGACGTACGGCTTGTAGGTCTTGCCGTTCCCCGTGTAGCGGAACGCGCCCTGGGCGTAGGACGTCGCGTAGGCCGCGTTGCTGGGGTAGGTGACCTTCTTCATCACCCAGCCCTTCCACACCCACTTGTACTTGTTGTAGGTGTAGGCCTTGTAGTTGGCGCGGTAGCGGGTGACGTAAGAGCCGTTGTAGCACCAGGTGAGGCGGTTGGTCACCGCGATGATCCACTTGCCGTTGGTGGCTTTGTAGCCCCGGGTGCGCTGGTAGTAGTTGCAGTACTCGGCCGCCTGGACCGAGTACTTCTCCATGGCGGTCAGCGGCTGGCCCGAGGCCTTGGCCTCGGAGATGAGGTCCTTCTTGGAAAGCGCCCCCACGCTGGTGGTGGTCACCTCCCTGCCGGGCTTGTCGGCGGGCTTGGTCTCCGCCTGCGCGGCCGGACCCGCGGCGAGGACTCCGGCGGCCAGGGCGCCGGAGATAGCGGTCACGATGGCGACACGCCGCATGTATTCCTCCATGCTTGGAAATGGGGGGAGCGTGCAAGGTACCGCAGTCTGGGACTGCCGGGTGCCGCTGCACCTTTCTCGCCTTATGTGATGCGTGCGACGGCCGTTTGGTTCCGGACCGAACCAGAGCAATCCCGGCAGTTTCTCGCACCGTTCCGGGGCGCCGTCTCCGGGGGAGTCAGGCCGTGGCCTTGCGGGTGACGATCACGACGTAACGGCATTCGCCGGTGCCGTCGTTGACGAACTCGCGTGCCTGGGGCTTGCCGAGTTCGAAGGTGTCACCCGCGGTGAGGACGTGCGTGGCCGCCTCTTCGACGAGGCTCAGCCTGCCGTCCAGCACCCAGACGAGTTGGGCGATGAAGGCGTAGGACGCCGCCGGCATGGGCACCCGGGCGCCTGCGGGCAGCACGATCTCGGTGACGTCGGCCGGGAAGCCCGGCCCCGATATCTGCCGTCGCAGGTACCCCGACCCGGGGTCGGTCCAGTCGGGGATGTCGGCCGCGCGCCGCACCTGGCCGGGCGCGCCGCCGTCCGCCGGTGACAGCATCTCGGTCATGCTCAGTTCCAGGGCCGCGGACAGCTTGCCGAGGAGGGCGGCGGTCGGGCTGCTCTGACCGCGCTCGACCTTGCTGATCATCGCTCGGGACACCCCCGAGGCGTCGGCGAGCCGGGCCAGCGACCATCCGCGCCGTGCGCGCTCCGCCTTGATGCGCTCTCCGAGGACGTTGGGACCGTCCATCAAAGTGGACACGGCGTCCACTCCGGGTCGGCTCCGGCATCGAGCCGAAGCTCCATGAAGACGCTGTTGGGGTCGTGCACGTAGTCGGCGAACGGCTCGCACGGGGTGAATCCGTGCCGTGCGTAGAGCCGCCGGGCCGGCGCGAAGAACTCCTGGCTTCCCGTCTCCAGCAGGACCCGCCGGTGGCCGCGCTCGGCGGCGACGGCAAGCAGGTGCCGAAGGATGGCCGATCCGATGCCCGTCCCCCGCGCGGCTACCGCGGTGCGCATGGACTTGAGTTCGGCGTCGCCGCCGCCAAGATCCTTGAGCGCGCCGCATCCGCGCAGCTCCGGCCCCTCCCAGGCCGACCAGAACGCGACCGTCGGGTCGCGCAGCTCCTCCAGGTCCAGCGCGTGGATCGATTCGGGCGGCGACGTCGCGTGCATGTCGGCCAGGTGCTCCTCCAGCAGCCGGCGGACCTCCGGCCGGCCCAGGCCGTCGAGCTCGAAGCGCAACATCGTCCAGCCTCCGCGTCGCCCGATCAGAAGAAATCCAGCATAGTGGACGCTCCTCCACTATGGGAATCAACCGCCTGCAGCAAGGCCCGGAACGTCGCGATGTCGCCCGCGGCTCAAGCGAACGGTTTCAGGGGTCCTTTGGGGGATAGGGAGCGAACGTGTAGTCGTGTCTGGGGGAGGGCGTTATGAGCATGCCGCACAGGGCGGTCCACCGGCTGGAGAACGCGGAGGCCTTGGACAAGGTCGCCGAACCGGTCAGTTCCATGGTCCAACGGGTCATCCAGCCGCGCCTCGTCCGCAATCTGCTCAGCGGGACCAATACCGGGCACCCGCTGCACCCGGTGCTGACGGACGTGGTGATCGGCGCGTGGAGCATGGCCGGGCTGCTGGACGTCGCCGGGGGACCCGACGCCGAACCGGCCGCCGACCTGCTGACGGCGGCGGGAGTGGTCGCGGCCGTGCCCACCGCACTCACCGGGCTCAACGACTGGGCCGACACCCTGGGGGCGGAGCGCCGGGTGGGGCTCGTCCACGCCGGCGCCAACACGGTGGCGCTCGCGCTGTACGCGGCGTCCCTCGGCGCGCGTTCCCGCAAGGCCAAGGCCCTGCGGTTCGCCGGCATGGCGGCGATGGGGATCAGCGCGTATCTCGGCGGTCACCTGACCTTCACCCGGGGCCTCAACGTCAACCGCACCGCGTGGCAGCAGGGCCCGGAAGAGTGGACCCCGGTGCTGGCCGCATCCGAACTGGCCGAGGGCGAGCACCGTACGGCCGATGCGGACGGCGTCCGGATCCTGCTCTACCGGACGGCCACGAAGCTGCACGCCATCGCCGCCACCTGCACCCACCTGGGCGGCCCGCTGGGCGAGGGGACGATCGAGAACGACTGCGTCACCTGCCCGTGGCACGGCAGCACGTTCCGCCTCGACGACGGCGGCATCGAGCGCGGCCCGGCCAGCGCGCCGCAACCGTCCTACGAGACGCGGATCCAGAACGGACGCATCGAGGTCCGCGTCCCGCCGCCGGGCGGCCAGTCCGACATGGCGAACGAGGGCGCCCACCGAAGGGCCCGCCACCTCACCCGGACCTCGGCCTCATAACACCGCATTGACGTCGCGGCGGGTCTCAGCAGCGAGGCGTACGAGCTACTCGGTTGGTGTGTGGGCGGTGAGGAATCCGGTGAGGGCTTCGTGGTTGCGCTGGAGGCCCTCGATGCGGGCGTTCAGTGCCGCTATCTCGCGGTCGAGGAGGTCGCGGATGCCCTCGCACCAGTCGAAGTCCGGCTGGTCGCTGCGGGTGCAGGGGAGCACCTGCCGGATCACCTCGGAGGTCAGGCCCGCGTCGAGCAGCACGCGGATCTTCCGCACGGTCAGCTCGGCGTCCTCGCCGTAGCGGCGGTAGCCGTTCGAGCCGCGTTCGGCCTGGAGCAGGCCCTGCTCCTCGTAGTACCGCAGAAGCCGCGGGCTGACCCCCGTCCGGCGGGACAACTCCCCGATCAGCATGTCACCGTCCTGGATTGACCTTCTCACCGGTGTGAATGCCTAACGTCGCCTTGCAGGCGATCATTCCGCACACTGGAGAGGCCCATGTCCACGCTTGTCGTCCAACGCAATGGCCGCGCGGCGACCACCGGCGACCTCGCGCCGCTCGCCTTCGCCGGCTTCGCGCACTTCACCGCCATGCAGGTGCGTGGCGGCAAGGTCCGGGGCCTCGACCTTCATCTGGAACGGCTGCGGTCCGCCTCGATGGAGCTGTTCGGCGAAGCGATGCCGGACGAGCGGGTTCGCTCCCATCTGCGGGCGGCGGTGGAGGCGGGGCCCGCGGACGTCTCGCTGACGGCCACGATGTACTCGTCCCCAGGGGAGTTCACTGCGGGCGGAGAGCCGGTGGGGCCCGAGGTCCTGGTCCGGACGGGGCCGCCCGCGTCGGGTCCGGAAGGGCCGCTGACGCTGGCGACGGTCGAGTACGACCGGTACCTGCCCGCAGTGAAACACGTGGGGGAGGTCGCCAAGACCCACCTCATGCGCCGGGCCGTCCAGGACGGCTTCGACGACGCCGCCTTCGTCGACCGCCGCGGGCGCCTCAGCGAGGCGACGATCTGGAACCTGGCCTTCTGGGACGGGGACGCCGTGGTGTGGCCCGAGGCCGAGATGCTGGTCGGGACCACCATGGGCATCGTCCGCCGGCAACTGGACCGCCTCGGCGTCCCCCAGCGCGTCCGGCAGGTCACCCCCGGCGACGTGCCGGGCCTGGCCGGCGCCGTGGTCATGAACTCCTGGACCCCGGGGGTCGCAGTCCACCAGATCGGCGCGACCCGCGTCCCCGCAGCCCCACGTTTCCTGGACCTACTCCACCAGGCCTACCAGGCCGAACCCCTCACAGATTTCTAGCCTCAGGCTTTCACTAGGCCGATTCCCTTTTCGCGGGCTTACTTTGAGGAGGACGACAGCTGCGGACAGGGGGTGCGCACGGGCGATGGCTGCCTCTGACAGGGGGTGGGCGGGAACGGCCCGCCTGGAGCCGGGGGTCCTGACCTTCACCGGACGCCTGGGCGGGGCCGCCGCCCACGCCCACGCCGCAGTGCAGGTGGTGGCGCTCACCAGCGGCTCGATGGCCTTCCGGGACGGGTTCGGCGACCGGACGGAGGCGGCCGCGGCGATCATTCCCGCCGGGGTGGTGCACGCCGTCGACGACATCGGGGAGGCCCGCGGGACGACGTACTACCTGGACCCGGCCGGTCGAGCCGCCGCCGCCCTCGCGGCCCGGGTGGACGCGGCCGGTGACCGGCGGAAGGCGAGCTCCTGGACCGCGGCCGCCAGTACGCCGCTCGCGCCGCCGCCCACCGGGCCGCTGCATCCGGCGCTGGCCGTCCTGACGGCGCGGGCGTCCCGGGAGGCGGGGCGCGCGGGCGGGCCGGACGTCCCCGAATCCCTGGCCGAGGCCGCGGCGGAGGTCGGGCTTTCGGCCACCCGGCTGGGCCATCTCTTCACCGACCAGCTCGGTCTCCCCTACACCGCCTGGCGGCGCTGGACCCGGCTCCGGCACGCGATGGAGGCCGTGCACGGGGGCGCCACTCTCACCGAGGCCGCGCACGCCGCCGGATTCAGCGACAGCGCCCATCTGACCCGGGTGTGCCGCGCGATGTTCGGCATCACCCCCACCGAGGCCGCCCGCGCCGCCGGGTGGCGCCCCCCGCGTCCTGCCTGCTGAGGGCAGCCGATTCGTACAAGGAGCCTCGGCTTCGGGCGGGCCAGGCTCGGTCCATGGGTACTACGACGATCAGCACCGGGTCCGGGCGTCTCCTGCGGGCGGGGGTGCGGTACGGGTACGCGCCGGCGATGCTCATCGGGATCAACGGCATCGGCGTCGCGCTGACGAGCGCCGGGGCCGGGAAGATCTGGCTGCTGGCGCTGCTCGCCGCCGCCATCGCCATCTCCTTCGCCGCCGAGCGCCTGCTGCCGTACGACCGGGATTGGAACCGCCCTTCGGGGGACGGTGGCCGCGACGCCGCGCACACTTTCGTGAACGAGGCTCTTGTCCTGGGCAGCGTCGCCGCCGTCCCCGCCCTGGCCGCCGTGGTGTCGGTCGCCGACATCTGGCCGCATTCCTGGCCGATGTGGACACAGGTGCTGCTGGCGGTCGTCGCCGCGGATGCCGGGATCACGCTGGTGCACTACGCCAGCCACAAGGTCGGACTCCTGTGGCGCTTCCACGCCGTCCACCATTCGGTCAAACGCTTCTACGGCCTCAACGGGCTCATGAAGCATCCAGTGCACCAGACCGTCGAGATGACCGCGGGCGTCACGCCGCTCCTGGTCGTCGGGCTGCCTGTGGACGTGGCCTCCGCGCTCGCCCTGGCGGTCGCCGTCCAACTGCTGTTGCAGCACTCGAACGCCGACTACCGGATCGGTCCCGCCAAGCACGTCCTGGCCCTCAACGAGGGCCACCGCTTCCACCACCTCAAATGGGCGGGGATCGGGGACGTCAACTTCGGCCTGTTCACCCTGCTCTGGGACCACCTGCTCGGTACCTACAGCCATGACCCCGCCCGCCGCTTCACTTCCGATGATCTGGGGATGGCCGCCAAGCCCCACTATCCGGTGCGCTACCTGGAGCAGTTGGCGGAACCCTTCAGGGCCCGCGGCGCCTGCGCCCCCGAACCGGCCGTGGACGGCGCCGCGTCCGGCCCGGTGCCGGCGAGCTGACCTTTGGACTCCAGCAGTGGTCGACCCCGGGCGGGTGCCCGGGGTCCGCTTCCGGGACCATTCCGCTGCGTGTCCGAAATGAGACCTTTGTCGCGCATCAAGCTTCATTTGCCGGGGACAAATCGGCCCGAACGAACCAATGGCAGACCCCCGAGGAGGACCCCCAATGCCTTGGCTGATGATCCTGGTGCTCCTGCTGGCACTGATCCTGTTCGGCGTCGGCTTCACACTCAAGATCCTTTGGGTGGTGGCCGCGATCGTCCTGATCCTGTGGCTGCTCGGCTTCGTGCTCCGCAGCGCCGGCCCGTCCGGCAAGCGCGGTCGCTGGTACCGCTGGTAACACAGAGAACGGCGCCGCCCCGTCCAGGCTCTGGACGGGGCGGCGCCGTTTCCGCGGCCGGTGATTCGCGCGATGTGGAGGAGGGGACGGGCGGCGGACACTGTGGCCCCCTGACATCGTGGAGGTCACCGTGCGTTTCTCCCTGCGGGTTCCCTGGCGGCGGGTCGCCGCCGCGGCGACGGGAGCGGGGCTGCTCGCCGCCCTGCTGTGCGCCTCGCCGCCCGCCCTGGCCGCGGCCCCCGGGCCCGTGGTCACCGTCCCGCCGCCGGGCGCCCACGGCTTCCCGTTCCTGGCGGCGGCCGAGGATCTCGGGTCGTTCGGGTACACCGAGAGCGAGTACTTCATCACCGGCACCGCCACCTCGTACGCCAAGTCCGGCCTGTGGACGTCGAGCGGCCGCTGGGACGTGCGGGCGTCCGGGCAGGCCCCGTACAAGACGAGGCTCCTGGTCCGGCGCCCCTCCGATCCGGCGAAGTTCAACGGGACCGTCGTGGTCGAATGGCTCAACGTCAGCGGTCAGCTGGACCTGTCCCCGGACTACTGGTTCACGCGTGACGAACTGCTGCGCAAGGGATACGCGTGGGTCGGCGTCTCGGCGCAGGCGGTCGGCGTCAACGGCGGGCTCGGAGAGATCCACGGGCTCAAGGGGTGGGACCCGGACCGCTACGGCAGCCTCGTCCACCCCGGGGACGCCTTCTCCTACGACATCTTCTCCCAGGCCGGGCAGGCCCTGCGAAGCCCCGACGGCCCCGACCCGCTCGGCGGGCTGGCGGTGAGGACGCTGCTGGCGGACGGGGAGTCCCAGTCCGCCGGGCTCATGACCACCTACGCCAACGCCGTCCAGCCGGTGTCGCGGGTCTACGACGGCTTCATGATCCACAGCAACGGCGCGGTCGGGGCCCCGATCAGCGGCGAGCTGTCCGACACCCTGTGGATGCCGAACCCGTCCCGCATCCGGACGGACCTGACCGTCCCCACGTTCGTGGTCCTGACCGAGACCGACGTCCCGCTGGCGGCGGCCGCCCGGCAGCCGGACACCGACCGGGTCGTGCACTGGGAGCTGGCCGGCACCGCGCACGGCGACCAGTGGGCCTACGACCTGGGGCAGCCGACGCTGAGGAAGTCGGCGGGGTCGGCCGCGCCGGATGCCGGCTGCGCCGCCGGATCGGCCCCGTTCAACGACGGGCCCGGGCACTACTCGATGAACGCGGCGCTGCGCGGTCTGGCCGCGTGGGCGCGCGGCGGGGCGTCCGACTCCACGGCGTGCATGAACTCGTCCGACACCCGGACGGAGTTGTTGGCGTTCTGGTACTGGACGCTGCCGATGTCC
>NZ_JBFARL010000088.1:0-32558 GCF_040674655.1 Actinomadura sp. NPDC049753
CGCCCCCCCGGGCCCCCCGGGCTCGGCGGCCCGAGCCCGGCGAGCCAGGTCGGTGACTGACCCTCCAGGCCCCGGTCGGCCGGGGCGTCCGCTCGGACGGTGTCAGGAGCCCGTGAGGATGACGAGTTCCCGCGTCGCCCGGGTCATCGCGACGTAGCGGTCGACCGCTCCTTCGATGCCCTCGCCGAACCCGTCCGGGTCGACGAGCACGACGAGGTCGAACTCCAGCCCCTTGGCCAGTTCGGGGGTCAGTGACCGGACGCGGGGCCGTCCCGGGAACGCGGGGGCGCCGATGACGCAGGCGACCCCGTCGTCGTTCGCGTCGAGCCAGGCGTCGAGGACCCGGTCCAGGTCCGCGACCGGTCCGCGGACGACGGGAACGCCGGTGCCGCGGATCGAGGTCGGCACGTTGGCGTCCGGGAGCGCGGCCCGGATGACCGGCTCGGCCTCCGCCATGATCTCCTCCGGCGTCCGGTAGTTGATGCCGAGGGAGGCCAGCTCGATCCGGTCGAGCCCGACCCGTTCGAGCCGCTCCCGCCACGACTCGGTGAACCCGTGCCTGGCCTGCGCGCGGTCCCCGACGATGGTGAAGCTCCGCGACGGGCAGCGCAGCAGCAGCATCTGCCACTCCGCGTCGGTCAGCTCCTGCGCCTCGTCCACGACGACGTGCGCGAACGGACCGGCGAGCAGGTCGGGGTCGGCGCCGCCCAGCGCGCTCTCGTCGACGAGGGCCTCGTGGAAGTCCTCGCCGCGCAGCATCGTCACCAGCCCCGTCCCGTACTCGTCGTCGGCCACCTCGGCGAGGTCGTCCACGACCCTTTCCCTGCGCTCGCGCTCGGCGGCGACGGCGGCCTCGCGGCGGCGCCTGCGCAGCGAGGCCCCCGGGTCGCCGAGGCGCTGCCGCGCTGCGTCCAGGAGCGGCAGGTCCGAGACCGTCCGGGCCTGGGCGTCCTCGCGCTGCAGCCTGCGGATCTCGTCCCTGCCGAGCCAGGGAGCGCACAGGCGCAGGTAGGCGGGCACCGACCACAGGTCCCCGACGAGGTCGGCCGCCTCGATCAGCGGCCACGCCCGGTTGAAGGCGGTGCGCAGCTCCCGGTCCTGCCCGAGCGACCTGCGGAGCAGGTCGGGCGACGCCGCGCCCTCGCCCTCGTCCACCCCCTCGTGCTTGTCCGCGAGGATCGTGAGCAGCTCCTCCCAGATCTGGTCGCGCGCCTCGTTGTGCGGCGTGCCGGGCTCCGGCGCCTGGAACGCCTCGGCCCAGTCGGCGGGGCTCAGCCAGACCTGGCCCCAGTGGGTGGCGACCTCCATGCCCTCGGTGGGCGGGTTCTCGTAGAACGCGACGGCCTTCTCGATCGCCTTCACCATGTCCGCGGACGACTTCAGGCGGGCCGCCTCCGGGTCGGTCTCGACCGCCGCGCCGGGCCCCTCGGCGACGAGGTCGCGCAGGGTGCAGATCTGCACGCCCTCCTCCCCGAGGCTCGGGAGCACGTCGGACACGTAGGCCAGGTAGGGCTGGTGCGGGCCGACGAACAGCACCCCGCCGCGGTGGTGGCCGAGGCGGGGGTCGGAGTAGAGGAGGTAGGCGGAGCGGTGCAGGGCGACGACCGTCTTGCCCGTCCCCGGTCCGCCGTCGACGACGAGGGCGCCGCGGGACCCCGCGCGGATGATCGCGTCCTGGTCGGCCTGGATGGTGCCGAGCACGTCGCGCATCCGGTCCGAGCGGTCGCTCCCCAGGCTTGCGATGAACGCGGACTGGTCGTCCAGCGCCGCGTGCCCCGCGAACCCCTCCGCGGTGAACACCTCGTCCCAGTAGTCGCTGATCCGGCCGCGGGTCCAGCGGTACCTGCGGCGGCTCGCCAGCCCCATCGGGTCGGCGTGGGTCGCCCCGAAGAACGGTTCGGCCGCGGGCGAGCGCCAGTCGAGCAGCAGCCGGCGGCCCGCGCCGTCGGTGAGCCCGAGCCGCCCGATGTACACGGGCTCGGAGCCGTCCGCGGCGGCCATGTGCCCGAGGCAGAGGTCCAGGCCGAAGCGGCGCAGCGTGCGCAGGCGCGCGGTCAGCCGGTGGATCTCCACGTCCCGGTCCATCGCGCCCTGGCCGATCCCCCCGGGCGCCCTGCGCTCGGCTTCGAGGCGGTCGGACAGGTTGGAGATCGTCTGGTCGAGGCACTGCGCGACGGCCGCGAAATGCCGCTCGTCACGCTCGATCAGCGCCGGGTCGGCCTTGGCGGACAGGCGCTCGGGGAGGTCGAACACGCTGGCGGTCAGAGGATTCACGTATCGGCTCCGGGTCGTGATCGCTGGTCGTGGCGGCGGGTTCCCGCGACCGCCCGGGAGCCGCCGGCGGACCGCCGTCCCCGCGCCACTGGCACGACGACGACGGCCCTGCGCTGCGCCCCCGGTCTCCGCAGGTTCCGGCCTCGGCGGACGATTCTGCGGCACGACCCGGGTCTTGCCGCAAGCCCCCCGGTGCGCTATACGTTGAGAGTGGCGGGGAGAGTCGCCCTCCGCGCGCCCTCCGCCGCCCCTCCCGCGTGTTCCCGGCCCCGCCTCAGACCATGTACTGGTCGTGGCGGTGGTAGAGGTCGGCCCACTCCTTCTCGCTGAGCCGCCGCCCGCTCCCCACGATCTCCGCCAGCTCCTCGAAGTAGGCCTCGCGCGGAGCCCCCGGGGCGAACAGGACCAGCATCGAGGCCGCCCCGTGCGGATTGTCGAACGCGTGGATCCCACCCGGCGGGACGAACAGGAAGTCGCCGGGCGAGGCATCGACCCAGCGGTCCCCGTCGTAGAGCGCGACGGTGCCGGACAGGACGAAGAACGACTCCGACATCGTCTTGTGGAAGTGCGCGCCCGCGCCGCGCCCTGGCTCGGCACTCATGTCCCACCGGTAGAGCCCGTACTGGCCGCCGGTGGATTCGCCCGTGGCCAGGTAGTGCACCTCGGAGCGCGTGCCGATCAGCAGGTCGGGCGCGGACCCGCCCTTGCGCATCGTGCCGCTGACCTCGCCCTCGTCTCCGTGGAAGAGCTCTTTCGGGTACGACATTCCGGCCTCCTCTTCGACTGTCCTCCCATCGTGGCTGCCCGCCCTGACGTTTCCCGCCCCGGTCAGTCCGCCATGGCGGCGAACATGCCGGGCTCGTAGGAGCCGCCCTGGTTGCGCGCGATCACGCCGAGCCGGTTGGCCGCGTTGATCATGGCCACCAGGTAGACCAGCGCGGCGAGCTGGTCGTCGTCGTAGTGCTCGCGGGCCCGGGCCCATGTCTCGTCCGAGACGCCCTGGTACGCGTCGGCGAGCCGGGTGCCCTCCTCGGCCAGCGCCAGCGCGGCCCGCTCGGCCTCGGTGAAGACGGTCGACTCGCGCCAGGCGGCGACCAGGTGCAGCCGGACCGCGCTCTCTCCGGCGGCCGCGGCCTCCTTGGTGTGGAGGTCCACGCACCAGCCGCAGCCGTTGATCTGGCTGGCCCGCAGCATCACCAGCTCCTGCAGGTCCCGGGGCAGCGACGACTGCTCGATCGCCACGCTGACGGCGGCGAACCGCCTGCCCACCTTGGCGGCGAACGCGTTGGTCATCAGGTTCAGACGGGGTTCCATGCCTTGCTCCCAGCGTGTTGGGGTGCGCACCGCGGGGATCGTTCCCGCGGCGTCCTGACGACCATGGAGATGCCGGCGCCCCGCGCCGCGTGACAGCGCCGCCCTGTGACCTGAGCCACCGTCCGGGGCTGTCGGGACGGAGGGCGGGGGCCCCGGGTCGTTAGAGCCGGGTGTGGCCGGGTAGCCGTATGCGGTGGCCGGAGGAGCCGGCGACTCATCGACACCGAGGGGGCGGAGTTGACCACGCCGGAGGAGAACGCTCCGAAGACCGACGACACCGACCAGGTGGAGCCCGACCAGGAACGCGGGAAGCGGCCTGATGTGCGCACCGAACTGGGCGCCGAGCTTGAGGACAAGATGGCGGAGAAGGGGCTGTCCCGGGACGACTTCTCCGAGTCCTGAGGAGGTCCCGTCGCCAGTGCCCCGTGTGCCTCGGCGGGAATCTTCGCAGAGGCGGAAGGAATGATGTGTCGACTGTCCAGACGAGTTCGCAGGCCACCGAGGCGCCGCCCGCCAGGGCCACGGTCGCCGACACGCTCCGGATCGGCGCGACGGTGTTCGTCCCGACGCTCGCCCGGGGGGTGCTGGCGCGCCGCCCGCGCCTGGTGGCGCTGGCCGAGGCGGTCCAGGCGGACCGGCGGGCGGGACGGCTGCTGCAGCGGATGCGCGCACGGTACGGTCCGGGCCGCTACGGCTCGCCGTCCCGGGACGCTCGTTCGCCCTGATCCTCTCCGCGGGTGACGTCGAGCGTGTCCTGACCTGCTCGCCCGAGCCGTTCGCGATCGCATCGAAGGAGAAGCGCGCCGCCGTCGAGCACTTCCAGCCGCACGGGGTGCTGGCGCCCACGGCGCCGAGCGCGCCGAGCGGCGCCGGTTCAACGAGACCGTGCTGGACACTCCGCAACCGGTGCACCGGCATGCCGGCGCGCTCCTGCCCAAGGTGCGCCAGGAGGCGGACGCGCTGGTGGACGCCGTCGCGCTCGCCGGCCGCCTGGACTGGGCGGACTTCCGGATGGCCTGGTGGCGGATGGTCCGGCGCGTCGTCCTCGGTGACGCCGCCCGGGACGACTCCGAGGTGAGCGACCTGCTCACCACGCTGCGGATGAACTCCAACTGGGCCTTCGCCCACCCGAGGCGCGACGGCGTGCGGGCCGAGTTCTTCCGCCGCCTGCGCCGCTACCTCGCCGACCCCGATCCGGGCAGCCTGGCCGGGCTCATGGCGGCGACCCGGGCATCGGAGGCCACCGCCCCTGAGGACCAGGTGCCGCAGTGGCTGTTCGCGTTCGAGTCCGCGGCCCTGGCGGCCTTCCGGACGCTCGCCCTACTGGCGTCCCACCCCGAGCACTTCCAGCAGGCCGGGCGCGAAGCGGGGACCGGCGACGCCGATCTGCCGTACCTGCGGGCGTGCGTCCAGGAGTCGGTGCGCCTGTGGCCCACCACCATGACGATCCTGCGCGACGCCACTCGTCCGACCGAGCGATCGGCGACGGCGCCGCCGCGTCCAAGGCCTTCCTGTACTCGTTCGCCCAGGCGCTCCGCCAGGAGCTGAGCGATACGGGCGTCAGCGTGACGGCGCTCCTGCCCGGGCCGACCGACACCGAGTTCTTCGACCGGGCGGGCCTCCAGGACACCAAGCTCGGCCAGATGGACAAGGACGATGCCGCGGAGGTGGCCCGCGAGGGCTTCGAGGCCCTCATGGCGGGCAAGGACCACGTCGTCGCCGGTTCATTCAAGAACAAGGTGCAGGTCGCCGGCTCCCGCGCCGTTCCGGACACGGTCAAGGCCAAGGCACACGGCAAGCTGACCAAGCCAGGGTCCGCCGACGACTGAGACGGGACGGGCGGCCTCCGCCGGGCGCTCCCCCAGCCGTTACTCGGGCAAGGGCTGAAGGCTCGGGTCGCAGAGGCGGCAGCCCAGCATGCCGTTGTAAAGAGCATGCTTCGGGCAGCGCTCCAGGAACTCGGAAGGCGGCGGGACGTTCCAGTCGGGCCGCGTCGCCGGAGTGTGCACCGGGATGGGCGCGGGCCATCCGTCCACCATCGCGCGGTATCGGCTGAGGTAGTCGTGCGCGAAAGGAGGGCGGTAGGCGAGCAGGTCCCAGCCGTGCCGGGTCAGCGCCAGGTCGATGACGCGCAGGAGGAACGCCTTCTCGGCCGGCCAGTTCGCCGTCCACGGGAGCTCGTTCAGATCGAACCCGTCCGTCCCGCGGCCGAGGCGGTGCCCGTCCGCGAAGAGCAGCACGAGGTTGCTCTCCCAGACGGATTCGGCGAGGGCGCACCCGGCGAGGGTGAGCACATCGAAGAAGACGTCCGTCCCGCCGTTGGACAGGTTCAGGTCACCCCCGGGCGTCCCGAGGGCTTCGAAGGTGTTGCTCACGCGTCGTCACCTGTCTCCCGGGGCGGATCGGACGGTCTCGGCCGTTCCGGCGTCCTGCGGATGGTGGTCGAAACGGGCGGGCCACCACACCTTGGGGCCGATCATACGGACGAGCGCCGGAACCAGCAGGGAGCGGACCACGAGCGTGTCCAGCAGCACGCCGAACGCGACGATGAACGCGATCTGCGCCAGGAACGACAACGGGATGACGACCAGGGCGGCGAACGTGGCGGCCAGCACGACCCCCGCCGAGGTGATGACTCCGCCGGTCGCCGTCAGACCGCGCAGGACGCCCTCCCGCACGCCCCAGCGCCGCGTCTCCTCCCGGACCCGCGACATCAGGAAGATGTTGTAGTCGACACCGAGCGCGACCAGGAACACGAAACCATAGAGCGGCACGGAGGCGTCCAGGCCGGTGAAGCCGAACAGGTGGCGGAACACCAGGGCCGCGACGCCGAGCGTGGCGACGTAGTTCAGCGCGACGGTCGCGATGAGCAGGACGGGCAGCGGCAACGAGCGCAGCAGCACCACCAGGATGACCAGGATGATCGCCAGGACGACCGGGATGATGAGGGTCCGGTCGTGGGCGGCGGTCTGCTGGGTGTCGTACTGCTGCGCGGTGTAGCCGCCGACCAGCGCGTCCGCCCCGGGGACGCCGTGCACCGCGGCGCGCAGGCGCTTGAGGGCGGCCTTCGCGGCGTCGCTGTCGGCGGCCGCCTTCAGCGTCGCGTCGATCCGGACGCGCCCGTCCACGATCTTCGGCGGCCCTCCGGGACGGCCCGACGCGCCGACGGGCGCGGCGTCCGCGACGCCCTCGGTGCGGGCGGCGGCCTCGGTCACGGCCCTGGCCCGCGCCGCGTCGGCGATGATGATCGCCGGCTGGCCGGACCCGCCGGGGAAGTGCTGGGAGAGCGTCCGCTGCGCGGCGATCGAGGGCGCGTCGTTGATGAACGTCTCGTCCAGCGGGACGCCGTGGGCGCGCAGCCCCGGCGCGAACGCGGCGCAGGCGATGAGGGCGATGCCCGTTCCGGCGACGACGCGGCGCGGGTGCAGGTCGACCAGGCCGGCGACGCGGGCCCACAGGCCCGTCCCCCCGTGGGCGCCTTCGGCCGGGTGCCTGGGCCTGGCGGGCCAGAACGCGACCCGTCCGAGCACGACGAGGACCGCCGGGAGGAACGTCAGCGCGCTGAGGACGGCGCAGGCGATGCCGATCGCGCCGACCGGCCCGAGGGCCCGGTTGTTGGTGAGGTTGCTGAGCAGCAGCGCGAGCAGTCCGAGCGCGACGGTGGCACCGCTGGCGACGATGGCTCCGAACGATCCGCGCACGGCCGCCCAGCCGGCGGCGAAGCGGTCCCGGCCCGCCGCCGTCTCCTCCCGGAAGCGGGCCGCCAGCAGCAGCGCGTAGTCGGTGGCGGCGCCGATCACCAGGATCGACAGGATGCCCTGGACCTGGCCGTCGACCCTGACGATGTCGTTCTTGGCGAGCGCGAAGACCACCGCGCACGCCAGGCCGAGCGCGAACACCGCCCCGAGGATGATCACCAGCGGGAGAAGCACGCTGCGGTAGACCAGCAGCAGGATGAGCAAGACGGCGACGAGCGCGACGCCAAGCAGCAGCCCGTCGATCCCGGCGAACGCGTCCGACAGGTCGGCCTGGGTGGCGGCCGGCCCGCTGATCTGCGCCTTCGTGCCGGGGACGGTCCTCGCCGCCGCCCGGACCTCGTCCAGCACGGCCGGCAGCTCGTCGCCGAGGTCGGGTCTGAGCGGGACGACGCCCTCCAGCGCCCGGCCGTCGTCCGAGCGCAGGGCGGGCGACGGCGTCCCGAGCGTGCCGGGCGCGCCCCGCAGGCCGGCGAGCGCGCGGGTCGCCGCGTCCCGCTGGGCGTCGGAGACCCGGCCGTTCACCGTCCACACGACGATGGCGGGCACGGTCTCCTTCTCGGCGAAGGCCTGCTGGGCCCGCAGGACCTGGGTGGACTCGGCGCTGCGTGGCAGGAAGGCGGCCTGGTCGTTGGTGGAGACCTCGCCGAGCTTCCCGGCGTACGGGCCGAAGGCGCCGCCGACGGCGAGCCAGACCAGGAGCAGCACGGCCGGGATCGCCCAGCGGACGGGGCGCGGCGGTGTACGCATCGGTGCCTCCAGCGAGTTCGTCCTGCGGCGGCCCTACCCACAAATAGCTCAATCATTAACTATCTCAATGATTGAGTTAATGTAATCTGTCCGCATGCCCGAGGGAGCGGAGGAGACGGAGGGTCCCGCCGGCCTCCGGACGTTCGCGGTCGAGCTGCGCCGGATGAACGCCGAGTTCAACCGGATCGCGCACGAGTTCGCCCACGCGAGCGGCCTGCACCCCACCGACGTCCAGGCCCTGGTCGCGATCATGGACGCGCCGCTGCGCTCCCCCGGCCGGCCGATGACCCCGGGCCGGCTGCGCGAGGAGCTGAACGTCACCTCCGGCGCGGTCACCGCCTGCCTCGACCGCCTCGAGCGCCTCGGCCACATCACCCGGACGCGCGACCCGGCCGACCGGCGGGTCGTCCATCTGCGGTACGAGCCGTCGGCGATGACCATGGGCCGCGAGTACTTCCGTCCCCTGGCGGAGAGCACCGATGCGGCGCGGAGCGGGTTCAGCGAGGAGGAGCTGCGTCTCGTCCTGCGCTTCCTGCGCGCGATGAACGAGGAGCTGTCGGCCCTCCGTACCCGGGGCTCCGGCCGCTAGGGGCGCGGCGGGTCCTCGGCCGGACCGAGCAGGTCCCAGCGGTTGCCGGCGAGATCGAGGAAGACGGCGACCCGTCCGTAGGGTTCGGAGCGGGGCGGCGTGACGAACTCGACGCCCGCGGCCGTCATGCGTTCGCGGGCGGCGTCGAAGTCCTCCACCCGCAGGAAGAACCCCACGCGCCCGGCGACCTGGTCGCCGACCACGGCGGCCTGCCGGGGCCCGTCCGCGCGGGCGAGCAGGATCCCGGTCTGAGCGCCCGGCGGCCGGACGACCACCCACCGCTTGGACCGCCCGTCGTTGGTGAGCGAAGGCGAGTCCTCGACCAGGTCGAACCCGAGGGCGCCGGTGAAGAATTCGACGGCTTCGTCGTAGTCGTCCACGACGATCGTGATGAGATCGAGCAGCACCGTCACGAGGGTACGGCGCGCCGCGGCCGTTTAGGCGATGAAGCGGCCGGCGAACGAAGGGACATCCGGCATGGACAACACGGAAGGAAGCCGCACCGCCGTACTCGTCTGCCAGGCCCGGGCCGTCGCGCACGGCCGCATGGCTCCCGACCGGTTCGCGGATCCCACCGCGTCGGCGCTGCTCCGTCCCGGCGAGCTCGCCGCGGTGGAGCGGGCCCGCTCGGGCGTGCCTCCCGAGGGGTGGGGCCCCCGGATGGAGTACGAGTTCCTGCGGGCCACGGCCGAGGGGCTGGTGCCCCGGACGGTCGCCGTCGACGACGCCGTCAGGGAGCGCGCCAGCCCGCAGGTCGTGATCCTCGGCGCCGGCCTGGACGGACGGGCCTGGCGGATGCCCGAGCTGGCCGGGACCGCCGTCTTCGAGGTCGACCACCCCCGCTCCCAGCAGGACAAGCGGCGGCGCGCCGCGGCTCTCTCCCCGCCCGCCGGGAAGATCGCCTTCGTGCCCGTCGACTTCACCGCCGACAGGCTCGACGACTCCCTGGACGCGGCGGGGCACCGGACCGACCGGCCCACCACCTGGATCTGGGAGGGCGTGGTCCCCTACCTGACCCGCGCTGAGGCGGCGGCCACGCTGCGGGCCCTCGCCAAGGCCTCCGCGCCGGGAAGCCGGCTCGTCGTCCACTACCAGTCGCCGTCGCTGGTCGCCTCGCTCGGCCGGCCGGCGGCCCGTGCGATGAGGCGGCTGTCCCGGCAGCCCGACCCGATGGCGCACGAACCCTGGCGGTCCGCATGGACACCGGCCGCCATGCGCGAGCTGCTGACCGGGCAGGGTTACGCGGTGGCCCGCGACACCGACCTGCTCACCCTGGCCGGGACGCTCGCCCTGCGCGTCCGCAGCCGGCGGTCTCTCGGTTCCGGCCGCGTGCTGGTCGCCGACCGCTAGCCCGACGCACCAGCCGGGGACGTCCGGCCGCCCTCCGCCATGCTTCCGGCTTTGCTCCGGGGCCCGGGTGACACAACGACGGCCGGTGGCGCTGAAGGGGATGTCGGCGGCCGGTCGCGTGGCCCGTCGGCACGGGCCCCGCCTCCCGACACCGCCGGTCACGAGGCGGGGCCCCCTCCTCACCTCCCGGCACGGTCGGAACCTTCGTCCCGCTGGAGCGGGCCCGCGCAGCCGGCCGCGCATGAACCCCGCCGGGCGGGAACACCTCCGTTGCAGGAGGTTCATGTGAACGCAGGTCAACTGCTCAACCGGCTCCCCGGGCTGACGTACCGGCAGCTCGACAGATGGACCAACGCCGGCTACCTGCGAGCGACGCAGGCGGGCGAAGGGGCGGGCCACGCCCGCGACTACAGCGCCGAGGAGGTCCGGGTCGCCGCGCTGATGGTCCGCCTCCACGGCGCGGGGCTGAACGTGGCCTCCTCCCACCGCGCGGCCCGCGCCCTGGCCGCCGGGCGGTCGGCGGTCCTGGCGCCGGGGGTCGAGGTCGTCGTCCACGACGGGGCCCCGGCCGCCGAGCCGCCCGAGGAGTCCCCCGGAGGGCCCCTCGCGGCGGCGTGAGGGGGCCGGGCGGCTCAGGCGTGCGACAGGGCGAACGCCGCCAGGAACCCCACGACGATGATCAGGCCGGTGAGCAGGTGGGTGTCCTCGTAGGCCTCGGGGATCATCGTGTCGGCGATCATGGTGAGGATGGCGCCGCCGGCCAGGGCGGTGATGCCGGCCAGGACGTCGTCGGAGGCGCCGCCGAGCACCGTGTAGCCCGATACGGCCGCCAGGGCGCTGATCACCGCGATCGCGGTCCACAGCCCGAAGACGTACCCGCGTCCGCGTCCCGCGCGGCGCATCCCCGAGGCGCTGGACAGCCCCTCGGGCACGTTGCTGATGAACACCGCGACCACGGTGACCAGGCTGACCGCGCCGCCGCCCAGGAGGCTCGTGCCGATCACGATGGACTCGGGCACGCCGTCCAGCAGCGCGCCCAGCGCGATCGCGCTCCCCGAGCCGGGCCGCTGCTCCTCCGACGGCTGCTGCCCGCCCGACCGCTTGCGGTGCCGCGCGCCCCTCCAGGCCAGGACGGCGTTGGCGCCCGCGTAGAGCACCGCACCGATCATCGCGCCGATCGCCGTCGGGGTCAGCCCGCCCTTCTCGTGCGCCTCGGCGATGAGGTCGAACGACACCGCCGACAGCAGCACGCCGCTGCCGAACGCCATCACGCTCGCCACGATGCGGGCCGGGACCGGCACGAGGAAGCCGACCAGGGCCCCCATCACCAGCGCCGACCCGGCCAGCAGGCCCCACCCTCCGGCCTGCAACGCTCCCTGCACGGCTCTCCCTTCGGTCCACGACCCCCACGCGAGCGCCGGCGTCGGCGCCCGGGCGCGGATCAAGATCCCGCCGACGCTCTGCTACCCGCAAATTCCCCGCAAAACGTTGCCGGGGCCCGCTCGATGGCGCCGTGCACGGGCGCCCCCGCCATCAGTGGCGGCGGTCGCCGGCATCCGCGCCGACTTCACGGCGGGGTAGACGTACGGGGAGATCCGCACCCGGGCAACCTACCGGTGGCCGGCTAGTAGGGTCGCCGCATGCCCGCTCGTACCCCCGCCTCGTCCCCGGTGAGAGAGCCCAGGCCACCGCAGATCCCCCGCAGGCTCACGCCTGCGGGGAAGGTCGAGCGGCACGTCCGGCACGACGGGAAGTACCTGTCGCTGGAGTACGGCGCGGACGCCCTCTCCATGGACGACCCGGACGGTGTCGAGGACGTCGAGTTCGAACGCTGCCGGTTCACCCAGACCGGCTTCTCCGGGTTGGTCCTGCATCGTGCGGGGTTCGCCGACTGCGCGTTCAGCGACGCCGACCTGGCGAACCTGCGGGCGTTCAACTCGCGGATGTTCAACACGCGGATCGTGAACGCGCGGATGACCGGGATGCAGCTCGCCGAGAGCGGGCTGCGGGACGTGCTGGTCGAGGGGTGCCGCGCCGACCTCACCGGCTTCAGGCACGCGCATCTGCGGGACGTGGTGTTCCGCGACTGCAACCTGGCCGAGGCGACCTTCCAGTCCGCCGAGATGACCGACGTCCGGTTCGAGAACTGCCGGCTCGGCGGCGCCCAGTTCTCCGGGGCCAGGATGAGAACGGTCCGGTTCCGCGGCTGCGACCTGCGCGGCGTCGCCGGCCTGGACTCCTTCCAGGGGGCGATCGTCGCGAGCGGCGACGCCATGAGCCTGCTGGACGCGTTCGCCGCGGAGCTCGGCATCACCATCGAAGACTGACCGGCCCGCCGGGACGCACAGCTCCCGGCGGGCCGGTCGGTCTCACGCGAGCGCGAGGAACAGCTTCTCCAGTTGCGCGCGGTCCGCGGCGGCCTGCGCGGTGCCCGCCTTCTCCGGCGCGGCGCAGCGCTCCAGCCCGGTAGCGATGATCTTGAAGCCCGCCCGGTCCAGGGCACGGGAGACCGCGGCCAGCTGGGTGACCGGCTCGGCGCAGTCCCGCCCCTCCTCGATCATCTTGATGACGCCGCCGATCTGGCCCTGCGCCCGCCTCAGCCGCAGCGCGACATCGTCGAGCGCCTTCTCGTCCAGTTCCATCCGGCGCCCCCTCAGGCACTGCGCTCGCGCTCGGCGGCCTGCCGGCGCACGTCGTCCAGGTCGACCGCGCGGGCGCCGTCGATCAGCTTCTCCAGCTCCTGCTCGGGGAGGGCGCCCGGCTGGGCGTACAGCACCACGTTCTCCCGAATGATCATCAGGGTGGGGATCGAGGTGATGCCGAACGCGCCGGCCAGCTCCGGCTGGGCCTCGGTGTCGACCTTGCCGAAGACGATGTCGTCGTGCCGCCCTGACACCCGCTCGTACACCGGCCCGAAGAAGCGGCACGGCCCGCACCAGTCGGCCCAGAAGTCGATGAGGAGCATGTCGTTTCCGTCGAGGACCTCGTCGAAGTTCTCGCGCGTCAGCTCTGTCGTCGCCATCACGGCCTCCTGTCCTTCGTAGATACCCCTACGGGTATAGGAACCAGAAGGTGAAAACCCATATTCCAGGCACAAAGCTCGCTTGGGGCATACGGGTAGGGGTATATTCGCAGCCGATGCGTCGGCCGAGCCGCACGGGGGAAGGGTTCCCCAGGGGGAGCATCATGGGTTACGCGATCACCGTCCGCCTGCGCCGGCCGTTCGGCGAGGCGGTCGAGCAGGTGCGCGCGGTCCTGAAGGACCAGGGCTTCGGCGTGCTGACCGAGATCGACGTGCGGGCCACCCTGCGCGAGAAGCTCGGCGAGGCGATGGAGGACTACCTCATCCTGGGGGCCTGCAACCCGCGGCTCGCACACCGGGCGCTCGGCGTCGACCGGCGGATCGGCCTGCTGCTGCCCTGCAACGTCGTGGTGCGCACCGACGGCGGCGACACCGTCGTGGAGGCGATGGACCCGCAGGTGATGGTGTCGGTCAGCGACCAGCCCGACCTTGGACCGGTCGCCGACGAGGCGGCGGAGCGACTGGCCGCCGCGCTGAGGCGGCTGGACGCCTGACCCTCCCCGCTCAGCGGCCGGGAAACTCGATCTCCGCGGCCTCGCCGTCGCCGAGCAGGAAGTACCCGAGGAACGTCACGCCGTCCTCCTCGGCGTCGAAGCGCGCGATCCGGGCGCCCTCGGGCTCGTAGAACACGTCGCCGGGACGCAGGACGGCCGCCGCCTCGCCTTCGATCTGGTAGACGGCCGTCCCGGTCTCGATGCTGCCGAAGACCGGTCCGTTGTGCACGTGCAGTCCGGCCGCCCTGCGGGGCGCGATGGTGATGCGCCGGACCTCGACCCGCTGCGTGCTGCGGGGCGCCGGCAGCACCTGGTCGAGCAGGACCGTACGGGTGACCGCCTGGACGTCCTCCACCCGGCCCCCGTGGTACTCGCCGTCGCCGACCGGCTCCCCGGCCTCGGTGGAAGACCCGTCGTCCGGCACCGGCTCGATGGCCAGATGCGTCATGGGACGGTCGGGAGCAGCGCCGTGCCAGTGCCATTCACCGGGCGCGATGTGCACGGTGTCTCCGGCCCGGATGGTCTCGACCGGCCCGCCGCGACGCTGAACGCGCCCCGCGCCTTCGGTGACGACCAGCACCTGCCCGAGCGGATGCCGATGCCACACGGTGCGGCTTCCCGGCGCGAAGCGGACACTGTCGACCTGCGTCCGCGCCCCTCCCTCGGGTTCGACCACCGGCGCGATCCAGGCGTCACCGGTGAACCACTCGGCCGGAGCGGGGACGCCGTCGAGGGGTCCCTGGGATATCTGCATGCCGTTCCTCCGATGGTCAGCGGACGGTGCGCGCGTCCAGCAGCGCGACGATCCCTGCGATCGCCTGGTCGAAGGGCTCCTGAGCGTCCGCTGCGCGGGCGAGGATGTAGCCGCCCTGGAGCGCGGCGACGATCGCGGCCGCGGTGGAGGCGGGGTCGACCGAAGGCTCCAGCTCTCCGCGCTCCACTCCCTCCTGAACCACCGCAGCGAGCCGGGCGCGCAGCCAGGCGAAGGTCTCCTCGACGGGCTCGCGCAGCGCGGGCGCGGCGATGACGTCGGGGTCCTGCGTGAGCCTTCCGATGGGGCATCCCCGCAGGACGTCCCGCTCCCGGCGCAGGTAGGCGGCGATGCGCTCGACGGCCGCGCCCGGCCCGGACAACTGCGCGTCGATGGAGGCGCGCATCTCCTCGACAGTCCGGTCGATGGCGGCGCGGGCGAGTTCCTCCTTGCCCGCGAAGTGGTGGTACATGCTGCCCTGGCCTGCGTCGGCCCGCTGCTGGATCGCCTTGGGGCTGGTCCCCACGTACCCGCGCTCCCACAGCAGCTCCCGCGCGCTCTCCACCAGCCGTTCCCTCGCACTCACCCGCTCAGTGTACATACCAATAGGTACAGAAGCTGAGCGCCGCCCCTCCTCACCTCTCCGGCATGCCCCCTGGTCTTCAGCTCCGACCGTGCTGGCGGCGTCGCTGCCGTCTCCACGGTCCGCCGTGCCCGCCGATCGACTCGTAGATGCTCATGGCGCCGACCCTTGACACTTATTGGTGCATCGCCAATAGCCGCCCGACTATGACGTCGTGAACCTGCCAGACCTGGGCCGATGCCACCTGTTGAGTGGGCAGGCACGACCACTCCCCCTCACAGGACGGAACCCGATGTCAACAGTGACCGCTTCGGCCGGCGGCTCTCCCACGTCAGCTCGGTCGAACCCGAACAACTGGCCGGCGGTGGTCTCGGTGATGATGGGGATCTTCGCGATCGTCACCACCGAGATCCTGCCGATCGGGCTGCTGACGTCCATCGGCTCCGGCTTCACCGTCTCCGACGGGACGGCCGGGCTGATGATGACCATGCCCGGCTACCTGGCGGCGGCCGCCGCGCCCGCGGTCACGGTCGCGACGGCGCGGATCGACCGGCGGCTCATGCTGTGCGGCTTCATGTTCCTGCTGGCTGCGGCGAACTTCATCGCCGCGGCCGCCCCGGCGTACTGGGCGGTGCTCGTCTCACGCGTCCTCGTCGGGGTGGTCATCGGCGGCTTCTGGTCGATCGGCGCGGGCCTCGCCGACCGGCTGGTCCCCGCACGGTCGGCGCGCCGGGCGACGGCGGTCGTCTTCTCGGCCGTCCCGCTGGGATCGGTTCTCGGCGTGCCGCTGGGGACGCTGATCGGAGACCTCGCGGGCTGGCGGACCAGCTTCGCGGTCATGGGCCTGCTGTCCGTGGCGGTGCTCATCGCGCTCGCCGTGCTCGTCCCCCCGCTGCCTTCGGAGAGGGCCACCCGCCTCACCGCGCTGCGCGGCATGATGCGCGGCCTCGACACTCGGCACGCGCTCCTGGTGACCGTCCTGGTCGTCCTCGCGCATTTCGGCGCCTACACCTACGTCACGCCCTTCCTGGAACGGGTGACGCATGTGTCCCCAGGGCTGATCACGGTGTTCCTGCTGACCTACGGTGCCGCGGGCATCCTGGGCAACTTCCTGGCAGGCACGGCTCTGGCCCGCCATCCGCACGCCACCTTCGGCGTGGCCGGTGGTCTGATCGCCTTCGCCACCCTGGCGCTTCCTTATCTGGGGCGATGGGATCTGGGCGCCATCGCCCTGCTCGTCCTGTGGGGCGCCGGCTACGGGGCCGTCCCGGTCTGTTCGCAGACCTGGTTCGCCAGAGCCGCCCCGCACGCCCCGGAGGCGGCCTCCGTCCTGTTCACGGCCTCGTTCCAGGCGACGCTGTCGACCGGCGCCCTGGTCGGCGGAGTCATCATGGACCGCACCTCCCCATCGACGATCATGATGCTGGGCGGGGCCACCGCGGCCGCCATGGTGGTGGCCGTGGTCAGCAGGCGGCCTCGCCGGTCAGCCAGCGGTGGAGGGCCGGGAGGGGCACGTCGGCCCGCACGACCTCCAGCGCGGTGATCTTCAGCCCCCACTCGGCGACGGCGGCGTCCAGGTCGGCGGCCAGAGGGTGCGCCCCGCCCGGGAGCAGGTCGCCCAGTTCGTTCAGGCGCCGCTGTGCCACGTGGCGGCGCAGACCGCCCTCCACGATGACGCTGACCGCGGCGGTCTGGGGAACCGGTCGCAGCGCGCAGCGGGCGGGATCCGACACCGACACCAGGGCCACGGCCTTCAGCCGCAGGAGCACCCCCTCGCGGGTGGGAGCCTCCAGCCATATGTCGAGGGGTCCCCATCTCATGGGGACGCGGACCCAGCGGTGCACGCCCGGCACCACCAGCGTGCGACCGGGCCCCCGCACCGTGGGAGGGCCGCCCAGGCGGGAGACCACCAGGCGCTCTCCCTCGGGGACCACCCGCAGCGACGCGACGGCCAGCATCGTGATCAGGACGAGGCAGGCCAGAAGCGCCAGCGACGGCCACGTGAGGTGACCGGGCAGCAGCTGCTCCCTCGCGAGGCCCTTGGCCATGCACCCTCCCCCGCCGGTCCGGCACCTTCGCCGGGTCTCCTCAGCCTCCATCGTCACCGCCGGACGGCTGCCTTGCCATCGGGTGCGACCACCAGATCGTCCAGTCCTGCCCTGTATAACCGCGACGTCAGCCTTGGCCGGGCCCGTCCGGTGGGGGTGTGCGGTCCTTGCCGTGGCCGATGCGGTCGCGCCAGTCGGCGACCCGGTCGACGATCAGGGGGTCGGCGAGGTCGGATTCCGGCACGCCCCGGCCCGGGGCGGCGGCCGGCCCCCCGGACGGCGGCGGGGGCCGCGGCGGGCGGGTCGGCATGGTGAGGACCATGGTCAACCCGCCGCCCGGGGTCTCCTCGGGGGTGAGGTCGCCGCCCATCGCCTCGGCGAGGCCGCAGGCGAGGGCCAGGTCGACGCCGGCCTCGTCGTCCCGGCCGCCGAGGCGCCGGAGCGGCTGGAAGAGGCGGTCGCGGTCGCCGAGCCGGACTCCGGGCCCGCGGTCGATGACGCGGATCTCCAGGCGGTCGCCGAGAGCGCTGGCGGTGACGAGGACCGGTGCGCCCGGCGGGTTGAAGCGGACGGCGTTGGCGATGACGTTGGCCAGGACGCGGCGCAGCAGGGCCGGGTCGGCGACCATCTCGGGCAGCCCCTCGGGGATGCGGAGCTCGACGGCCTCCCGGTCGTTCCCGCTGACGGCGCGGGGGACGGCGTCCCCGGCGGCGACCCGGCGCGGGGAGATGCCGAGCGAGCCGGACTGCAGGCGGCTCATGTCCAGCAGGTCGGCCACCAGATGGTCGAGCCGGGCCAGGGAGCCGGCGGCCGTGTCGACCGCGTCGTCGCGGCGCTCGCCGGGGCCGGGCGCGTCCGGGCCGCGCAGGCTCTCGACGGCGGCCCTCGCGGACGCGAGCGGGGCGCGCAGGTCGCGGCTGACGGTGGTGAGCAGCGCGGTGCGCATCTCCTCGGCGGCCTCCAGCGGCCGGAGCCGCCGGGCCCGCTCGGCGAGGCGCCGGTGGTGCAGCGCGACGGCGGCCTGGGCGGCGAACGCCTCCAGGACGCGCCGGTCCGAGGCGGGCAGGGTCCGTCCGCGCAGGACGAGGGACAGCGTCCCGTCCTCGACCAGGACGTCGGCCTCGCCGGCGTCCGGGCAGGTGCAGGGCTCGCCGCCGGTGCTGGCGACGATGTCCCAGCAGTCCGGGTCGCTGAGGCTGTCCGGGGTGACCGGCGCTTCGGGGTCGCGTTCCAGCAGCGTGACGGTGGTCAGCGCGAACGTCTCGCGGAGCCGTTCGAGGATGCCGCCGAGCGCGTCGTAGGGACGCCCGCGGGCGGTGACCCCGCCGTGCTCCCCACGTAGGATGTCCCCCGCCAGGGTGGACAGCACCTCCGCGTCGGCGCGGGCCCCGGCCACCTCTCTGCCGCGGCGGGCGGTGACGTCCACGACCGTGCTGACCGTCACTCCCACCACGACGAAGACGACGAGCTGGAGCAGCCCCTGGGTCCGCTCGACGGTGAAGCGCCCGGTCGGCGGGGTGAAGAAGTAGTTCAGCAGCAGGGAGCCGCCGATGGCGGCGAACAGCGCGGGATACAGCCCGCCCACCAGCGCCACCCCGACCACCGCGGCCTGGAAGAGCAGGATGTCGCTGGCCAGGGGCACCTGCCAGCGCATCTGCACCAGCAGGAGGGTCAGCAGCGGCAGCCCGGCCGCGGCCAGCGCGAACCCGGCGTGGCGGCGGGCGGCCGGAAGGCCCGCCGCCCGGTGCGCCCTCCAGCGGCGCCCCTGGCCGATCTCCTCGTGGGTGACGAGGTGCACGTCGATGGATCCGGACCGCGCCGTCGTCGTGACGCCGACGCCGGGCGAGAACATCTGCGCGACCTTTCCGCGCCGGGACGCGCCCAGGACGAGCTGGGTGGCGTTGACGCCGCCGGCGAAGTCCAGCAGCGCGTCCGGCACGTTCGCGCCGACGACCTGGTGGTAGCTGCCGCCGAGGCTCTCCACCAGGGCGCGCTGCCGGGTCAGGTTCGCCGGGCTCGCGCCGGTCAGCCCGTCGCTGCGGGCGACGTGGACGGCCAGCAGGTCGGCGCCCTTGGTGCGGGCGGCGACGCGGGCGGCGCGGCGGATCAGGGTGTCGCCCTCCGGCCCGCCGGTGAGCGCGACGACGACGCGTTCCCGCGCCTCCCACGTCCCGGCGATGCCGTGGTCGGCGCGGTAGCGGTCGAGCTGGTCGTCGACCTTGTCGGCCAGCCACAGCAGCGCCAGCTCGCGCAGGGCGGTGAGGTTGCCGGCCCGGAAGTAGTTGCCGAGCGCGGCGTCGATCCTCTCGGGCGGGTAGACGTTGCCGTGCGCCATCCTGCGGCGCAGCGCCTCGGGCGTCATGTCGACGAGTTCGACCTGGTCGGCACGGCGGACCACCTCGTCCGGGACGGTCTCGCGCTGCGGCACGCCGGTGATCTGCTCGACGACGTCGTTCACCGACTCCAGATGCTGGACGTTGACGTTGGTGACGACGTCGATGCCGGCGTCCAGGATCCGCTCGATGTCCTGCCAGCGCTTGGCGTGCCGGGAGCCGGGCACGTTGGTGTGCGCGAGCTCGTCGATGAGCGCGACCTGCGGGCGGCGGGCGATGACGGCGTCGGTGTCCATCTCGGTGAAGCTCGCGCCGCGGTAGGAGACGGCGGCGCGCGGGACGATCTCCAGCCCCTCCAGGAGCGCGGCGGTGCGGGGCCGGCCGTGGGTCTCGACGAAGCCGACGACCACGTCGGTCCCGCGGCCGGCGCGGCGGCCGCCTTCGGCGAGCATCGCGTAGGTCTTGCCCACGCCGGGCGCCGAGCCCAGGTAGACGCGCAACCTGCCGCGTCCCATCACACCTCCAGTCGCCGAGGTCCCTCGCGGGGTCAGCCGCGGACCGGATACTTCCGGTCCAGCGCGATGTTCAGCCTGAGGACGTTCACCCTGGGCTCGCCCATGAAGCCGAGGTCGCGGCCGTCGGTGCCGGCCGCGACCAGCCGCTCCACCTGGCCGGGCGCGACGCCGCGGGCCCGGGCCACCCGGCCGGTCTGGAGGGCGGCGTAGGCGGGCGAGATGTGCGGGTCCAGGCCGCTGCCGCCGGCGGTGACCGCGTCGGCCGGGACGGCGGGATCGGCGGGGGCGCCGCCCCTGACGGGCACGACCAGGCCGTCGGCGTAGTCCTCGCCGGAACGGGCCAGTTCCACGGCAACGCCCTCGTAGGCGGAGATGAACGGAGCCTCCACCACGCCCTGCTCCTCGTTCAGGCTGACCACCCGGGTCGGGTGCGGGACGGCGCCGTCCGCCGTGCGGCGCCCGAACACCGCCAGCACCGCGCCGACCCCGCCCGGGGTGCAGAACGGGCGCGCCCCGCTGACGCCTTCGAGGGCGCCGACGGCCTTGCTCCGCGAGCAGACCCGGGTGAGCAGGCTCAGCCTGCCGCTCTCCCCCGCCGCGGCCGTCTCCGGACCGGGCAGGGTGTCCACGATGTCCTCGGGACCCAGGTTACTCGCGGCCGTCGAGGTCGGGTCGTATCCGCTCCCGGCCTCCGAGGGGCGGCTCTGGAAGTACTGCCTGAGCGGGGCTCCGCCCCTGCCGGTGAACGACTGGCCGATCAGGGCGCTGCCGACCGTCCGGCCGCGCAGGGAGACGGTCGAGCCGCCGGCGCGGCTCTGGAGGCCGGGGATCTGCGCGACCGCGAACACGGCGAGCGGGTAGGCGACGCCGCAGACGGCCGTCAGCACGAGCAGGGCGCGCAGCGCGGCGAGGTGCTGCCGGACCCAGGTCGGATATGGCATGTCACGACATCCCGGGTAGTAGCCGGATGACCAGGTCGATGAGCTTGATCCCGACGAACGGCGCGACGATGCCGCCGAGACCGTAGACGCGGAGGTTGCGCGACAGCAGCCTGGACGCGCTGCTCGGCCGGTACCTCACCCCGCGCAGCGCCAGCGGGATCAAGGCGACGATGATCAGGGCGTTGAACACCACGGCCGACAGGATCGCCGACTGCGGGCTGGGCAGCCGCATGACGTTGAGCGCGTCCAGGCCCGGGTACAGGCCGGCGAACATCGCCGGGATGATCGCGAAGTACTTGGCGATGTCGTTGGCGATGGAGAACGTGGTCAGCGCCCCGCGGGTGATCAGCAGCTGCTTGCCGATCATCACTATCTCGATCAGCTTCGTGGGATCGGAGTCCAGGTCGACCATGTTCCCGGCCTCCTTGGCGGCCGAGGTGCCGGTGTTCATCGCCACCCCCACGTCGGCCTGGGCCAGGGCGGGGGCGTCGTTGGTACCGTCGCCGGTCATCGCGACGAGGCGGCCACCCTCCTGCTCCTTCTTGATCAGAGCGAGCTTGTCCTCCGGCCTGGCCTCGGCGAGGAAGTCGTCCACGCCCGCCTCGTCCGCGATCGCCCTGGCCGTGAGCGGGTTGTCACCGGTGATCATCACGGTGCGGATGCCCATCCGGCGCATCTCCTCGAACCGCTCCCGCATCCCCGCCTTGACCACGTCCTTGAGGGGGATGACCCCGAGGACCCTCGCCGCGCCGTGCGCGACCTCGCCGACGACCAGCGGTGTGCCGCCGGACGCGGAGATGCCGTCCACGACGCGGCTCAGCTCTCCGGGCACGGTCCCGCCCCGCCGGCGCACCCAGTCGGCGACCGCCCCCGCCGCGCCCTTGCGCAGCAGCCTGTCCGGCCCGCGGTCCCCGGGCTCACCCAGGTCGACGCCGCTCATCCGGGTCTGCGCCGAGAACGGCACCCACCGCGCCTGCGACAGCTCGCCCGGCGAGCGCTCCCGCAGGCCGTACCGCCGCTTGGCGAGGACCACCACGGAGCGGCCCTCGGGCGTCTGGTCCGCGAGGCTGGACAGCTGCGCCGCGTCGGCCAGCTCGCCCTCACCGACGCCCTGGACGGGCAGGAACTCCGCCGCCTCCCGGTTCCCGAGGGTGATCGTGCCGGTCTTGTCCAGCAGCAGGGTGTTGACGTCGCCCGCCGCCTCCACCGCGCGCCCCGACATCGCCAGCACGTTGCGCTGGACCAGCCGGTCCATGCCCGCGATGCCGATCGCCGACAGCAGCGCCCCGATCGTCGTCGGGATCAGGCACACCAGCAGCGACACGAGCACGACGCCGGTGACCCCGTCCGCGTTCAGGGCGAGGCTGTCGCCGACTCCGGGGTTGATGGCCCTGGAGAAGACCGCCAGCGGCTGCAGCGTCGCCACCGCCAGCAGGAAGATGACCGTCAGCGCGGTGAGCAGGATGTGCAGGGCGATCTCGTTGGGCGTCTTCTGCCGGCTCGACCCCTCCACCAGCGCGATCATCCGGTCGATGAACGACTCCCCCGGCCGCTGGGTGATCTTCACGACGACGCGGTCCGACAGCACCCTCGTCCCGCCGGTCACCGCCGAGCGGTCCCCGCCCGACTCCCGGATCACCGGGGCCGACTCCCCCGTGATCGCCGACTCGTCCACGCTCGCGATGCCCTCGACCACGTCCCCGTCACCGGGGACGACCTCCCCCGCCTCGACGACGACGTGGTCGCCCTCCCGCAGCCGCGTGGCGGCGACCGCCTCCTCCCGGACCCGCTCGCGGCCCGGCGTCCAGTCGAGCAGGCGGCGGGCCACGGCGTCGGTCTTCGCCCTGCGCAGCGAGTCGGCCTGCGCCTTGCCGCGGCCCTCGGCGACCGCCTCCGCGAGGTTGGCGAACAGCACGGTCAGCCAGAGCCACACCGCGATCAGCCAGGCGAAGACGCTCGGGCGCAGGCCGGCCAGGACCGTGGTCCACACCGCGCCCACCTCGACGATCAGCATGACGGGGTTGTGCCACAGCGTGCGCGGGTCGAGCTTGACCGCCGCGTCCGGCAGGGACCTCAGCACCTGCCTCGGATCGAGCAGGCCGCCCCGGGCCCCGCCGCCGCGGCGTTCCGGCGGCCGCGGCGAGGGGCCCGTCGCACGGCGGACCCGCGCGGTCATGTGTGGAGGCCTTCGGCGAGCGGTCCCAGCGCCAGCGCGGGCAGGAACGTCAGGGCGACGAGGACGACGGTGACGCCGACGACGAGCCCGACGAACTGCGGCCGGTGCGTGGGCAGCGTGCCCTCCGAGGCGGGGGCGTGGCCCTGCCTCGCCAGCGACCCCGCCAGCGCCAGCACGAAGACCATGGGGAGGAACCGGCCGAAGGCCATGCACAGCCCCAGCGCCGTGTTGTACCAGAGGGTGCCGGACGCCAGTCCGGCGAACGCCGAGCCGTTGTTGTTGGACGCCGAGGTGAACGCGTACAGCACCTCCGACAGGCCGTGCGGCCCGGGGTTCAGGATCCCGGCCCTGCCGTCGCCGGTCGCCATCGCCGCTCCCGTGCCGGCCAGCACCAGGATCGGGGTGATCAGGAAGTACAGCGCGGCGAACCTGATCTCCCGAGACCCGATCTTCTTGCCCAGGTACTCGGGCGTGCGGCCCACCATCAGCCCCGCCACGAACACGGTGACGACCGCCAGGATCAGGATCCCGTACAGGCCCGAGCCGACGCCGCCGGGCGCGACCTCGCCCAGCATCATGCCGATCAGCGCCATCATGCCGCCGAGGCCGGTGTAGGAGTCATGCGCCGAGTCCGTCGCGCCCGCCGACGTCATCGTGGTGCCGGTGGCGAAAGCCCCGGAGTCCGGCACCCCGAACCGGGTCTCCACGCCCTCCGTCGCAGCGCCGACCGCGGTCGGGACCGTGCCGTGGTGCATGAGCTGGAAGACCTGCATGAGGACGGCGCTGACGATCGCCAGCGCCGCCATCACCGAGACTAGGGCGTAGCCCTGCCCGTTGTCGCCGACCATCCGGCCGAACGTGCGCGGCAGCGAGAACGCGATGACCAGGAGCAGGAGGACCTCCAGCCAGTTCGTCCAGGCGGCGGGGTTCTCGAACGGATGCGCGGAGTTGACGGCGTAGAAGCCGCCGCCGTTCGTCCCGAGCAGCTTGATCGCCTCCTGGCTCGCCACCGGCCCGCCCGTCAGCGTCTGGGCGCCGCCCGCGATAGTGCGCACCCCGTGGTGCGCCGGATCCCAGAAGTTCTGCACCGCTCCGCCGGCGACCAGGACGAGCGCGGCGGCGAACGCGACGGGCAGCAGGATCCGCAGGGTGCCGCGGATCAGGTCGACCCAGAAGTTGCCCACGTGGTCGGTCCGCCTGCGGGCGAAGCCCCGCACCAGTGCGACGGCGACGGCCATGCCGACGGCGGCGGACGCGAAGTTCTGCACCGCCAGCCCCGCCATCTGCACCAGGTCGCCCATCGTCGACTCGCCCGCGTACGACTGCCAGTTGGTGTTGGTCACGAAGCTGACCGCCGTGTTCCACGCCTGGCCGGGCTCGACCGGCGGGAACCCCAGGCTCAGCACCAGGTGGCTCTGCAGCCGCTGCAGCCCGTACAGGAACAGGACGCTGACGGCCGAGAACGCCAGGACGCTGCGCGCGTAGACGGGCCAGGTCTGCTCGGCGTCCGGCGCGACCCCCGTCAGCCGGTAGACGATCCGCTCGACGCGCGCGTGCCTTGTGCCGGTGTAGACGCGGTACATGTAGTCGCCCAGCGGCCGGTACGCCGCCGCCAGAGCAAGGACGAGGGAGACGACGAAGACGGTTCCGGCGACGGTCGGGCTCATCTAGAAACGCTCCGGGAAGAGCAGGGCGACGATCAGGAAAACCGTCAGCAGCGCGGCCAGCGCGAGACCGATCGCGTTCTCGGCCGTCACAGCCTCTCCAGTCCCTTCACCGCGAGGGCGAGCAGGACGAAGACCGCCACCGTCAGCAGAACGAACACGACGTCGCCCATGGTCGTTTTCCTTCCAGGAGCGCGTGAAGCAAAGCGCCTGTCCGGGGAGTTTTGGCGGAACTTGACGGCCTCTTAGCGGCCGCGCCGGGTTCAGGGACGGCCGTCCGGGCGGCGCTCGCGGCCAGCGAGGAGGCGTCAGGCGGGCGCCGTCCTCGCGTTCGCGCTCCTCCAGGGCGACCTCGATCCGGGTCAAGGCGGAGCGCAGCCGGGGGACAAAGGGGTCGCGCCATCCGCCGGCACGAAAGCGCGATCAACTGCGAAGGGGCAGATGCGTTGCCCGAAAAGGAATTTCGTCAGCGAGCGCGCCAGTGCCAGAGTGGCGCGAGTTTCCAGCGCCCCAGCGTTTCCGCCATCGACTGGAATGCCCGGTAATACGCAAGCGCCTTCCGAGGGGCGGGGACGGGCCGCCCCTTCGGAAGGGGTCTTTCACGTCCTCGCCGTCAGCGGAGGAGGGGATGGCGGCGGATCACCGGGAGCCGCTCCCAGAACCGGCCGAGCCCGAGCGTCCTTCCGGCGTCGGCGAGCGCGGCGGCGACCAGCAGGGCGGCGTAGATCCAGTGCATGTCCATGAAGGGATTGGTGTCCGGCCACAGGGACGCCGCCCACAGCATGACGAGCAGGACGGTGCCGCCGATCGCGGCGAGGCGGAGGCAGATCCCGAGGAGCAGCGCGACGCCGAGGCCGCCGAGCCCGAACATGAACAGGGCGTCGACCCACACCTTCCCGGCCATCGCGTGGAAGACGTCCTTGAACGGGCCCTCGGCGTGGCTGAGAAAGCCCTTGGACGGCGAGACGCCGTCCAGCCAGCCCTTCTCCGTGGGCTTGCCGAGGCCGAAGAGCTTGTCGACGAAGGCCCAGAGAAAGGTCCAGCCCAGGAAGAGCCGTCCTGTCGCGAGGGCGTATCGGGCCGGGTGTTCGCTCTCCACGGCCGACGGGGGCCGCAGGGGGGTCTCTACGGACATGCGGAATCCTTGGGGGCGGAAGGCTATTGATAGTTAAGTTTCCTATCAATAAGCCACGATGGCAAGCGAATCAGGAGAATTCGATGCCCTAAAACCAGGTAATAGCCCGCCCGCCCCTACTAAGGCAGCCGGTTCAGTTAAGCGAACCACTCCAGTACGGCGCCGATAGGCCGCCATTACCTCTGCGGACGAACGCGTGCTCAGCGGATCAGGCAGATCTCGGCGCCGTTGGCCACGGGCAGGCCTGGGCGGGCGTTGAGCGCGGAGACGGTGCCGGGCTTGTGGGCGGTGAGGGGCTGCTCCATCTTCATCGCCTCGACCACCACGACGGGGTCGCCCGCGGCCACGGTGTCGCCCTCCTCGACGAGGACCTTCACGATGGTGGACTGCAGCGGGCAGAGCAAGGCGTCGCCGTTGTCGTCCTTGGCCTTGGCCCTGCGGGGCCTGGGGCGTGAGGGCTTCGCCGGAGCGCCGGCGGACGAGTGCAGCACCACCTCGACGCGTTTGCCGTCCACCTCGACGGTGACCGGCCTGCGGACGTCCGGTGCGGGGGCCGCGGAGGAGTCCGGGCAGGGAGGGACCGAGGGCGCCCGGTCGGACTCGATCCAGGCCGTGTGGACGTCGAAGGGCTCGGCGGTGAAGGCCTCGTCCTCGACGACCGCGCGGTGGAAGGGCAGGACGGTCGGGATCCCGGCCACCTCGAACTCCGCGAGGGCGCGGCGGGCGCGCTGCAGGACGATGTCGCGTGTCGCGCCGCTGATCACGAGTTTGGCGAGCAGGGAGTCGAACCGGCTGGAGATCTCCTGGCCCTCGGCGCAGCCGCCGTCCAGGCGCACGCCCGGCCCCGAGGGGGGCCGCCAGGCCGCGAGCGTTCCGGTCGCGGGCAGGAAGCCGCGGCCCGGGTCCTCGGCGTTGATCCGGAACTCCATCGCGTGGCCGCGCGGGACGGGATCGCCGTATCCGAGGGCTTCGCCCTCGGCGATGCGGAACATCTCCCTGACCAGGTCGATGCCGGTGACCTCCTCGGTCACCGGGTGCTCGACCTGGAGCCGGGTGTTGACCTCCAGGAACGACAGCGCGCCGTCGGCGGCGACCAGGAACTCGCAGGTGCCCGCCCCCACGTATCCGGCGGCCCGCAGGATCTTCCTGGACGACTCATGCAGCGTCCGCCGCTGGTCGCCGGTGAGGAAGGGCGCGGGCGCCTCCTCGACGATCTTCTGGTGGCGGCGTTGCAGGGTGCAGTCGCGGGTGGAGACCACGACGACGTTCCCGTGCCGGTCGGCCAGGCACTGCGTCTCCACGTGCCTGGGGCGGTCGAGGTAGCGCTCGACGAAGCACTCTCCGCGCCCGAACGCCGCCTCGGCCTCGCGGACGGCCGACTCGAACCTGTCGGGGATCTCGTCGAGGGACCACGCCACCTTGAGGCCTCGGCCGCCGCCGCCGAACGCGGCCTTGATCGCCACGGGCAGGCCGTGCTCGCGTCCGAACGCCACCGCCTCGGCGGCGCCGGGCACCGGCTCGGGCGTCCCGGGGGCGAGCGGGGCGCCCTGCTCGCGGGCGACGCGGCGGGCGCGCACCTTGTCGCCGAGCAGGTCGATGGCGGAGGGGGGCGGGCCGATCCAGACGAGGCCCTCGTCGATGACCGCCTGCGCGAACTCGGCGCTCTCGGACAGGAACCCGTAGCCCGGGTGCACGGCGTCGGCGCCCGCGTCCGCCGCCGCCTTCAGCAGCTTGCCGGCGTCCAGGTAGGTGTCCGCGGGGGCGTCGCCGCCGAGGGCGTACGCCTCGTCGGCCATCCGCGCGTGCGGCGCCCCGACGTCCGGATCGGCGTACACGGCCACGCTGGCGAGGCCCGCGTCGCGGCACGCGCGCACCACGCGGACCGCGATCTCGCCCCGGTTGGCGATCAGGATCTTGCGCACGGTCTCCTCCGGATCAGGCTCGGCGGGCGGATCAGGCCCGGCAGGGCAGCGGACCGCCGTGGTAGGCGATCATTTCGCCGAACATCGCGGCGACGTCCATGCGCTCGCCGGGCGGGGCGCCGCGCTCCTCGGCGCAGGCGCGGCGCAGGTTCGGGACGAGGCGCTCGGGGTCGAGCAGCCGCCGGTCCGGCTCGGCGCGGCGCGCGATCTCCAGCGGGTCCAGCCCGTCGGAGACGCCCTGCCGGGCCAGTTCGCGCGTCCAGCGGAGGTAGTGCTCCGTCTCGTCCAGCAGCTCGGGCCCGCCGACCGGTCCGTGGCCGGGCACGACGACGGACGGGTCCAGGCCGCGCAGCGTCTCGATCGCGCGGAGCGAGCCCTCGACCGAGCCCATCATGCAGAACGGGGTGACGCCCGACATGACGAGGTCTCCGGCGAACAGGACGCGCTGGTCCGGCAGCCACACGACGGTGTCGTCGCGGGTGTGGGCGGGGCCGAGGCGGAACAGCTCGGCGCGCAGGTCCCCTGCGTGCAGCGTCATCCGCCGCTCGTAGGTGAGCGCCGGCGGTTCGAGACGCGGGTCGCCCCACTCGACGTCCGGCCAGAGGCCCGTGAGGTGCAGGCCCGCGAGGATCGCCTCCTCGCGCGTTCCCCGGTGGGCGACCACGACGGCCTCCGGCGTGAAGACGCAGTTGCCGAACGTGTGGTCGCCGTGGAAGTGCGTGTTCACGACGATGCGCGGCGGCGCGGACGCCACCTCGCGCACCGCGTCGCGCAGGGCGAGGGCGCGCCTCATGGTCGCGGCGGTGTCCACGACGATCGTGGTGCCGCCGGAGGAGATGACGCCGGCGTTGTTCAGGCACCAGCCTCCGTCCGGCTGGACGTAGGCGTGCACACCGGCGGTCAGCCGTTGCAGCCGAGGCTCGGTCATCAGGTTCTCCCGAAGATCTGGTCGAGGAAGAAGGCGCGGAGGTCGGCGGCCAGCAGATCCGGCGCCTCCAGCGCGGGGAAGTGGCCGCCCCGCCCGAACTCCGTCCACCGCACGACCGTGTTCGCGCGCTCGGCGAACGGCCGGACGGCGTGGTCGGTGGGGAAGACGGCCACCGCCGTGGGCACCGGGGAGCGGCCGTCCGGCTCCGCCCGGGCGTGGAAGCGCTCGTAGTAGCTGTGCGCCGCCGAGCCCGCCGTGTCGGTGAACCAGTAGACGCTGACGTCGGTGAGGACGGCGTCCCTGCCGAGGGCGTCGTCCGGCAGGTCGGCGGTCCCGGTCAGGTCGCGGTACCGCTCGGCGAACCAGGCGAGCAGCCCGGCGGGCGAGTCGTGGTGGGCGTGGGCGAGCGTCTGCGGACTCGTGCCCTGGACGCGCAGGTAGGCGCCCTCGTTCTCCTGCCACCGCCGCATCGCCTCCAGCCTCTGGCGGTCGGCTCCGTCCAGCGCCTCCACGTCCTCGTCGCCGCCGGGCACCGTGACCAGGGCGTTGACGTGGACGCCGCGGACGCGGTCCGGGGCGTCCCGGCCCATGCGCGGCGCCACGAACGCGCCGACGTCGCCGCCGTGCACCCCGTACTCGGCGTATCCGAGGCGGCGCATCAGCTCGTTCAGCGCCCTGGCGGTCCTGTCGTCGGTCCATCCCGGTTCCGGCGGGGGCCCGGAGAACCCGAAGCCGGGCAGCGAGGGCGCCACCAGGTGGAAGGCGTCCCGGAGGGCGCCGATCAGTGCGCGGAAGTCGGCGACCGACCCGGGCCAGCCGTGCAGCAGGACCAGCGGCACGGCGCCGGGGTTCGCGGAGCGCACGTGCAGGAAGTGCACGGCGGTCCCGTCGATCTCGGTGACGTACTGCGGGTGGGCGTTCAGGTCCGCCTCGTGCCGCCGCCAGTCGTACCCGTCCGCCCAGTAGGCGGCGAGGCGGCGCAGGTACGCGGTGGGGACGCCGCGCGACCAGCCGGTGCCGGGCGGGTCGGGCGCCCACCGGGTGGCGCGCAGCCGGCGCCGCAGGTCGTCGAGCCGGGACTCGGGGACCGCGACCCGGTACGGCCTGATGTCGGACATGCGGGACTCCTCGGTGAGCGGGGCTACGGCGCGGTGAGCACCGCTACGGCGCGGTGAGCACCGCCGCCGAGGCGAAGCCGCCGCGCCCCCGGGCCAGGACGAGCGCCGTCCCGAGCTCGGCGGGACGCGGCTCGTCCACCACCAGGTCGAGGCGGTCGTCGGCGCGGCCGGGACGGGTGCCGACGGTGGGCGGGATCACCCCGTCGCGCAGGGACAGCAGGGCGGTCGCCAGGTCCAGCGCCGCGCCGCCCGACAGCAGCCGCCCGGTCATCGACTTGGGCGCGGTGACCGGGACGGCGCGCGGCCCGAACAGCCGGGCCAGCGCCGCCGCCTCCCCGTCGTCAAGGTCGCGGCGGCCCGCCGCGTCGGCGAACACGACGTCCACGTCCGCGGCGGGCGCCCCGGCGTCGTCTAGGGCGGTCCGCGCCGCCCGGTACAGGCCGTCGGCGCAGCCGGGCTCCGGGTCGAACGCCGCGCCGTGCCCGGCGACCGCGCCGTAGACCTGCGGGGCGCCGCGCCGCCGCGCGTCGTCGCGGTCCTCGACGAGGAGGATCGCTCCGCCCTCGCCCGGGACGCACCCCCCGGCGCCGGCGTCGAACGGCCGGTAGGCGTCACCGGGGTCGGCGCTCGGGCTGAGCTCCCCGCTCGCGGTCTGGATGGCGATGCCGTAGGGGCACAGCGTGCCGTCCACGCCTCCCGCCACCATCATCGTCGTGCCGGAGCGGATCTTCCGCCGGGCGAAGGCCAGCGTGTCCAGGCCGCCCGACTGCTCGGACGCCAGGACCCCGCCGGGGCCCCGCATCCCGTTCTGGATGGAGATCTGGCCGGTGTGCACCGCGTAGTACCAGGCGAAGGACATGTAGGCGCTGACGTCGCGCCAGCCGCTCCCCCACAGCTTCTGCAGCTCGCGCTGCCCGAACTCCAGGCCGCCGGACGTGCTCGCCGTGACGACGCCCATCTGGTACTCGGGCACGTCGCCCGGCTTGACCGCGGCGTCCAGCAGCGCCTGCTCGGCGGCGACGAGGGCGAGCCTGGTCACCCGGTCGCTCTGCGGCAGGAGCCGCTCGGGCAGGTCCCGTTCGGCCGCGCACTCGGGGATCTCCCCCGCCAGCGCCACCGGGTAGCCGGACGCGTCGAACCTGGTGATCGGGCCGATGCCGCTCCGCCCGCCGCGGACGGCGTCCCAGTAGTCGTGGGCGCCGATGCCGTTCGGGGCGGTCACGCCGATGCCGGTCACCACCGCCTGGCCGCTCATGCGCTGCTCCCTTCCACGTCGCGGGCCCGCTCCGGATCGCGGAACACCATCGCGCTCTGGAACCCGCCGAACCCGCTGCCGACGGTGAGCGCGCCCCGCACGCGGTGCTCGCGCGCGTCGAGCGGCACGTAGTCCAGGTCGCACTCGGGGTCGGGCTCGCGCAGGTTGGCGGTCGGCGGCACCACGCCGTGCGCCATCGCCAGCGCGCACGCGGCGATCTCGATGGAGCCGATCGCGCCGAGCGAGTGCCCGACCGCCGCCTTGATGCCGCTGACCGGGGTCCGGCGGGCGTGCTCGCCGAGGGCTCGCTTGAACGCCGCCGTCTCGTGCCGGTCGTTCTGCTTGGTGCCCGAGCCGTGGGCGTTCACGTAGTCCACGTCCTCGGGGTTCATCCGGGCCTCGCCGAGCGCGGCGGTGATCGCCTCGCCCATCTCCCGGCCGTCGGGCTTGAGGCCGGTCATGTGGAAGGCGTTGCACCGGGACGCCGCGCCCGCGACCTCGGCGTAGATCCGCGCGCCGCGGCGGCGGGCGTGCTCGTACTCCTCCAGCACCAGCACGGCCGAGCCCTCGCCGAGGATCAGTCCGCGGCGGGTGCGGTCGAACGGGCGGCAGGCGCGCGGCGGCTCGTCGTTGTAGACCGACTGCGCCTTGATGACGTCGAAGCAGGTCACGGTGATCGGAGAGATCGGGGCGTCGCTGCCGCCGGTGACGACCACGTCGGCGGAGCCGTCCCGGATCACCTCGGCGGCGTGCGCCACCGAGTCGATGCCGGAGGTGCAGCCGGTCGACACGACGGTGGCCGGCCCGCGCGCGCCCGTGGTGAGCGCGACCTCGGCGGCCACCGAGCTCGGCAGGAAGTAGTCGTACATGTGCGGGCTGACGTACGCCGGGTCGACGTTCCAGTGCGCGCCGCCGTCGCTGAGCACGACGTACTCGCTCTCCATGCTCTTGGTCCCGGCGACCGCGCTGCCCATCGCGACGCCCGTCCGCTCGGCGACGCGCCCGTCGACGGACAGGCCGCTGTCGTCCACGGCCTCGCGCGCGGCCACCTTCGCGAGCTGGACGAACCTGTCGCTGCGCCGGATCTCTCGCGGGGTGAGGCCGGCCGCTGCGGGGTCGAAGTCGCATTCGGCGGCGACCTGGCAGCGGTGCGCGGACGGGTCGAACTGGGTGATGCGGCGCGTCGCCGTCCGCCCCGAAGTGACCAGGTCCCAGAACGGGCCGGCGCCGATCCCGCCGGGGGCGACCACGCCGATCCCGGTGATGACGGTTCTCCTCCTGGACATCAGGCGGCCTCCCGCAGCGTCTCGGCGAGCAGGTCGAGCTGCTCCGGCCCCGCCGCGCAGGGCACCAGCACGAGCTCGTCGCATCCGGCGTCGGCGAAGGCGCTCGCGGCCTCGCGGAGCCGTCCGGGCGTGGTCAGGGCACCTTCGATCATCATGTCGGCGAGCCTGCCCGCGAAGGAGTAGTAGTCGCCGAGGTGCTCGCGGACGTGGGCGCCGGCGTCCGGGCCGAGCGCGTAGTAGGCCTGCGCGACCACGCGCGGGGCGCCGGGGCGCCCGGCCTCCCGCCAGCGGCGGC
>NZ_JBFARL010000089.1:0-32443 GCF_040674655.1 Actinomadura sp. NPDC049753
CCCTCCGCTCCGCTGGCGCTCCGCTCCGGTCGCCGGTCAGTCCTCTTCCTCGTCCAGGCGGGCGAGCCAGGTGGCGAGGCGGTCGACGGGGGTCTCGAACTCGGGGTTGAGGTCGACGAACTCGCGGAGCCGGCCCGCGAGCCACTCCAGGCTGACCTCCTCGGCGCCGCGCCGGTCCGCCAGTTCCTCGATCCCGCGATCGGTGAAGTACATCGCGTCCCCTCCCCATGGACGCCGAGGGCCCCGGCGCGGTGCACCGGAGCCCTCGGATCGATCAGTACCGCTCTACTTCTGCTCGCCGAACAGGCGCGCGAGCAGCGCCTCCTGCTCCGCCTGGTGCAGCTTCGCCGACCCCACCGCCGGGGACGAGGACGCCGGGCGCGACACCCGCGACATCTTCAGCCCGTCGATGTGGCGCGGCAGCTTCAGCGCCATGAACGGCCAGGCGCCCATGTTGGCGGGCTCGTCCTGCACCCAGACGACCTCGACGTCGGCCGGGTACTTGGCCAGCTCCGCCTTGATCTCGTCGACCGGCGGCGGGTAGAGCCGCTCGACCCGCACGACCGCGGTGTCGTTCGCGCCCGTCGCCTGCCGCGCCTTCACCACGTCGTAGTAGATCTTGCCGGTGGTGAGCAGCACCCGCCGCACGCCCGCCGGGTCGATCGCCGGGTCGCTCTCCGGGATGACCGGCTGGAACGCGCCACCGGTGATCTCCTCGACCGGGGACGTGGCCGCCTTGAGCCGCAGCAGCGACTTCGGCGTGAACACGACCAGCGGCTTGTGCCGGTTCGACAGCACCTGCCAGCGCAGCAGGTGGAAGTAGTTCGCCGAAGTGGTCGGGTAGGCGACCGTCATGTTGTCCTGCGCGCACAGCTGCAGGTACCGCTCGATCCGCGCGGACGAGTGGTCGGGCCCCTGGCCCTCGTAGCCGTGCGGCAGCAGCAGCACGACGCCCGAGTGCTGGCCCCACTTCTGCTCGCCGGAGGAGATGTACTCGTCCACCACCGACTGGGCGCCGTTGGCGAAGTCGCCGAACTGGGCCTCCCAGCACACGAGCGCGTCGGGCCGGGTCATCGAGTAGCCGTACTCGAAGCCCATCGCCGCGTACTCGCTGAGCAGCGAGTCGTGCACGTAGAACTTCGACACGCCCTGCCCGAACTGCTTGAGCGGCGTGTACTCCTCGCCCGTCCTGCGGTCGACGAGCACCGCGTGCCGCTGGCCGAACGTGCCGCGCCGGGTGTCCTGGCCGACGAGCCGCACCGGGTGGCCGTCGATCAGCAGCGAGCCCATCGCCAGCAGCTCGCCGGTCGCCCAGTCGATCGCGTCGTCCTCGATCATCTGGGCGCGGCGCTGCAGGATCGGCTGGAGCCGCGGGTGCGGCGTGAAGCCCTCCGGCAGGCTGACCTGGGTGTCGATGATCCGCTTCACGGTCTCCAGCGGGATCGCCGAGCCGGCGCTGCCGTGGTCGATCGGGATGCGCTCCTCGACGTCGGGCTTCACGACCGAGCCCGGTTCGAGGGGCTTCTTCACGGCCTCGCGGGTCTCGGTGAAGGCCCGCTCCAGCTGCTCCTGGTAGTCGCGGAGCGCCTGCTCGGCCTCCTCCACCGTGATGTCGCCGCGGCCGATCAGGGCCTCGGTGTAGAGCTTGCGCACGGACCGCTTGGCATCGATCAGGTCGTACATCAGCGGCTGCGTGAACGAGGGGTTCTCACCCTCGTTGTGGCCGCGCCGCCGGTAGCAGATCATGTCGATGACGACGTCCTTCTTGAACGTCTGCCGGTACTCGAACGCCAGCCGCGCCACCCGGGCGCACGCCTCGGGGTCGTCGCCGTTCACGTGGAAGATCGGCGCCTGGATCATCCGCGCGACGTCGGTGGCGTAGACGCTGGAGCGCGAGTACTCCGGCGCCGTGGTGAAGCCCACCTGGTTGTTGATGATCACGTGCACGGTGCCGCCGGTGCGGTAGCCGCGCAGCTGCGACAGGTTCAGCGTCTCGGCCACCACGCCCTGCCCGGCGAACGCGGCGTCGCCGTGGATCAGGATCGGCAGCACGGTGAAGCCGGCCTCGCCGACGTCCAGCAGGTCCTGCTTGGCGCGGACGACGCCCTCCAGCACCGGGTCGACCGTCTCCAGGTGGGAGGGGTTCGCGACCAGCTCGGTGTGGATCTTGGAGCCGTCGCTGCCGACGAAGTCGCCGGACGCCCCGAGGTGGTACTTCACGTCGCCGGAGCCCTGGGCGCTGCGCGGGTCGAGGTTGCCCTCGAACTCGCCGAAGATCTGCCCGTAGGACTTGCCGACGATGTTGGCGAGGACGTTCAGCCGGCCGCGGTGCGCCATGCCGATGACGACCTCGTCCAGGCTGGCCTTGGCCGCCGCCGAGATCACCGAGTCGAGCAGCGGGATGACCGACTCGCCGCCCTCCAGGGAGAACCGCTTCTGCCCGACGAACTTCGTCTGCAGGAACGTCTCGAAGGCCTCGGCGCTGTTCAGGCGCCGCAGCACGTGCAGCTGCTCCTCGCGCGACGGCTTGTCGTGCGGGACCTCGACGCGCTCCTGGATCCAGGCGCGCTCCTCCGGGTCCTGGATGTGCATGTACTCGATACCGACCGTCCGGCAGTACGCCATCCGCAGCACGCCGAGGATGTCGCGCAGCTTCATCGTCGGCTTGCCGCCGAACCCGCCGGTCGCGAACTCGCGCTCCAGGTCCCACAGGGTGAGGCCGTGCTTGAGGATGTCGAGGTCGGGGTGGCGGCGCTGCTTGTACTCCAGCGGGTCGGTGTCGGCCATCAGGTGGCCCCGGACCCGGTAGGCGTGGATCAGCTCGTGGACGCGGGCGACCTTGGCGACGTCGTCCTCGTGGGTGGCGGAGATGTCCTTGACCCAGCGCACCGGCTCGTACGGGATGCGCAGCGCCTCGAAGATCTCGTCGTAGAAGCCGTCCTCGCCGAGCAGCAGCTGGTGGATGCGGCGCAGGAAGTCGCCGGACTGCGCGCCCTGGATGATCCGGTGGTCGTAGGTGGAGGTCAGCGTCATCACCTTGCTGATCCCCATGCGCGACAGGGTGTCGCTCGACGCGCCCGCGAACTCGGCCGGGTACTCCATGGCGCCGACACCGATGATCGTGCCCTGGCCGGGCATCAGCCGCGGCACCGAGTGGACGGTGCCGATCGTGCCCGGGTTGGTCAGGCTGATCGTGGTGCCCTGGAAGTCCTCCAGGGTGAGCTTGCCGCCGCGGGCCTTGCGGACTATCTCCTCGTAGCCGGCCCAGAACTGGCGGAAGTCCAGCGTCTCGGCGGCCTTGATGCTCGGCACCACGAGCTGGCGCGAGCCGTCGTCCTTCTGCAGGTCGATGGCCAGTCCGAAGTTCACGTGCTCCGGCCTGATCAGCACCGGCTTGCCGTCCACCTCGGTGAACGCGGCGTTCATCTCGGGCATCGCGGTCAGGGCCCTGACGATCGCGTACCCGATCAGGTGCGTGAAGGAGACCTTGCCGCCGCGCCCGCGCTTGAGGTGGTTGTTGATGACGATGCGGTTGTCGATCAGCAGCTTGGCCGGGACGGCGCGCACGCTGGTCGCCGTCGGCACGCCGAGGCTGGCCTCCATGTTGGTGGCCGTCCGGGCGGCGACTCCGCGCAGCCGGACCTCCTCGGCGCCCGCCGGCACCGGCGGGGGCGCCGGCTTCTCCGCCTTCGGGGCCGTGGCGGCCGGCTTGGCCGGAGCCTTCGGCGCCGCGGCCGGTGGCTGCGGTGTCGGCGGAGCGGCCGCCGTCCCGTTGGCGGCCTTCGGGGCCGCGCCGTCGGCCTGGGGGATGGCGGACACGGGCCGGCTGCCCGGCTGGTAGTCCGCGAAGAAGTTCCACCAGGCTTCGTCAACGGAGTTGGGGTCGTCGAGGTACTTCTGGTACAGCTCGTCGACCAGCCACTCGTTGGCGCCGAAATCGGTCAGCATCGGGTCGGCACTAGTATGCGACGACTCTGTCGACACGGCGGAGATCGCCCTCTTCCGCAGCTCGCAGGTAAGTTCTGAGACGCATCAAGGCTACTCGCACTTGCCCCCGCACCACGCCAGCGTGTCGCAACCCCGCCCACACCGCCCTGTCCATTGGCTGAACCGGCCGAAGGCAGGGCCGTGCCTTCGGCAAGATCCACCAACGTGCTCGCCCCTCTTTGCCGTAGCCGAAACCACGCGACGACCTCAACGGTCGCGATCGCGTCCGAAGCCGGTTCGAGCGAAGCGAGAACCGTCCGCGAGGCAGGCGATGTCCGCGCCCGGGCCCACTACTGCAACGACCTCAGCCGCCACAGCAACCGGCAACAACCCGAACAACCGCGATCGCGTCCGAAGGCAGGTTCAAGCGAAGCGAGAACCTGATCGCGCAGCGAGCCGCAAGGCGAGACGAAGCGATGCCAGCGATCGCCCGCGTTTTTCGACGATGGAGGGCCGCCAGGCCCGAAGGAGGAGAAAAATGCTAGTGAGTGTGCGGGGCGACGGTCGGGCCTTCGGAGGCCTGGATCAGGACGAAGCCCTGGCCCTGGTAGGCGAGCTGCATCGCTTCGCCGCTGCCGCGGCCGATGAGGGCGCTGGCCTTGAAGGTGCGGTTGACGCCGACCTGGAGGCTCGTGCTCCACGCGACGGCGGACTGGCCGTCGGCGAACGTGGGGGCGCGGCCGCAGTCGAGCATCACGGGGGTGCCGTGCGTGGTGAGCGCCACCCAGCCGGTGCCCTGGAGGGTGGTGTTGAACAGGCCGCCCGCGGCGATGCCCGCGCCCTGGACGCGCTGGATGTCGGACTGGAGGTGCGAGTCGTAGGCGAGGATGTTCTTGCCGTTGACGGTGATGCCCTCGTTCTCCAGGTAGAACAGGTGGATGTCGTCGGCGTCGTTGGCGACGAACAGCAGGCCCTGGCCCTTGACGCGCATGAGGGGGACGCCCTCGCCGGTGAGGGCCTTCTTCATGAACTTGCCGATGCCGCCCGCGCCCTCGTAGTCGAACTCCATCTGCCCCTGGAAGGCGACCATGGAGCCCTGCCGGGCGAGGACGTCGCCGTTCAGGTGGACCCGGAGCATCTTGGAGTTCTGGAGGGCGAAGTGGCCGGGGAGCTGCTGTCCCTGTTCGAGGTTGCCGAAGAACTGGCTGCGCATGGTGGGGTCGTGCCTCTCGTGGGGATTACTGGAGGTGCGCCAGCATAACGAGGGAGAAGCGGTCAACGTCCCCGGTCATGCGGGGCGGTCCAGTCCACGAGCGGGCCCTTGGCGACGACGCCGGAGGGGTTGATGTTCCGCTGGGTCACGTAGTAGTGCCGCTTGATGTGGTCGAAGTTCGTGGTCTCGCCGAACGCGGGGTTCGAGTACAGGTCGCGGGCGTAGCCCCACAGGTTCTCGTAGTCGGCGAGGCGCCGCAGGTTGCACTTGAAGTGGCCGTGGTAGACGGCGTCGAAGCGGGCGAGCGTCGGGTAGAGCCGGACGTCGGCCTCGGTGATCTCGTCGCCGAACAGGTAGCGGCGCGTGGACAGGCGCTCCTCCAGGCGGCCGAGGGTGTCGAAGAGGGCGTCGAAGGCCTCCTCGTAGGCGCCCTGCGAGGTGGCGAAGCCCGCCTTGTACACGCCGTTGTTGACGGTCTGGTAGACGAGCTCGTTCAGCTCGTCGATCTCGGGCCGCAGCGCCTCGGGGTACAGGTCGGGCGCGCCGGGACGGTGGTGGGCGGTGAACTCCGTCTCGAACATCGTGGTGATGTTCGGGAAGTCGTTGGTGACCAGGCGCTCGGTCTCGGTGTCCCAGACGCAGGGCACGGTGTAGCGGCCCTGGAACGCCGGGTCGGTGGACAGGTACAGCTCGGAGAGGAAGACGGCGCCGGTCACCGGGTCGCGGTCGGGGAACCGCCAGCCCCGCTCGTCCCGGATGGGGTCGACGACGCCGACGCCGATCGCGTCCTCCAGGCCGAGGAGCCGCCGCACGATCAGGGTGCGGTGCGCCCAGGGGCACGCGTAGGAGACGAAGAGCCGGTACCGCCCGGGCTCGGCGGGCAGGCCGCTCGACCCGTCCGCCGTGATCCGCTCGGTGAACCGGTTCGCCTGGCGGACGAAGCGGCCCCCCTCGACCTCCTGCACGCTCATGCCCGTCTCCCTCCGAAGTAGGTGAGGACGGCCCCGGGTCCGGCACCTGAGGGCGATCCGGATACGGGAACCTCGCGGCTACCATAACCGTCGGTATCCAGTGTGAAACGGCCGCGACGGCCGGCCGGCGGATCGACGAGATGGCGGGGGTCCATGCTCGAACAGTTCAACGCCCTGGTGGACGGCCTTCCACCGGCGATGATCTATCTGATCATCGCGGCGCTGGTGTTCGCGGAGGCCGCGCTGTTCGTCGGCTTCGTGTTCCCGGGCGAGACCGCGATCGTGGTCGGCGGCGTCCTGGCCAGCCAGCACGTGCTGTCGCTGCCGCTGCTGCTGGTCATCGCGGTGGTCGCCGCCGTGGCCGGCGACTCCGTCGGCTACGAGATCGGCCGCAAGTACGGGCCGCGGCTGCTGGACGTCCAGATGATGCGAAGACACCGGGCGAAGGTCGCGGCCGCGCAGGACATGATCCGCCGCCGCGGCGCGTTCGCGGTGTTCATCGGGCGGTTCACGGCGCTGCTGCGGGCGCTCATGCCGGCGCTCGCGGGCAGTTCGAGGCTGCCGTATCCGAAGTTCCTGCTCTTCAACGTCATCGGCGGCGTCACGTGGGTGGTGACGTTCACGCTCGGCGGCTTCTTCGCGGGCACGGCGTTCGAGCACGCGGCCAAGCTCGCGGGCCGGGGCCTGGCCATCGGGCTGGCGGCGGCGGCCGTCGTCGGGCTGGTGGTGTGGAGCGTCCGCAAGCACCGCCGCGAGGCCCGCGAGGAGGCGGAGGCCCAGGCCGCGGAGGACGTCGCCGAGGACGAGGCCGAGGAGGCGGACGAGTCGGCGCCGACGCTGCCGTCCTGACGGCGGGTGCGCTCAGAGGTGCATCCGCCCGCTGATCATCGGCAGGTCCAGGTAGGTGCGGATGCCGGGGTCGGCCCCGCACACGGCCGGGACGGAGTTCAGCGCGTGCGCGGACGCGGCGGAGATCGCGTCGCGGACCCACTCCTCGCCGGCCGTCAGCGTGAGCGGCGGCCGTCCGTCCACGCGCAGCGAGTACCCGGGCCGCCCCCACACGTCGGGCATCCGCGCGGCGTCGGCCTTGTGCACGATCTCCACGGTGATCACCGGCCGGCCGGCGGCGAAGCCGTTGAACGTCCAGCGGTCGGCGGCGACCGTGCCGCGCGGGATCGGCCCGGCGGCGGTGGAGAGGTCGGTGCCGGCCAGCCGGTGGTCGACGTCCACGTCGATCTCGTCGAGTTCGACGCCGAGCCCGGCGGCGACCAGGTGCAGGCTCTCGGAGAACAGCGTCCGCATCGCGGCCCGGTGGGGTCGCAGCGCGCGCAGGTACTCCTCCTCGTCCTTGCCGAACCCGAGCAGGTCGTGGACCATCCGCCAGGACGGGTGCCGGGCGAAGTCGGAGCATTCGCGGGCGTAGACGTGGGTGATCCGGCGCGACAGCCGCGACAGCACCAGCGGCATCACGTCGGCCATGAATCCGTGGCTGACGCCGCTGCCGTGCACGGACACGCCGCCCCGCTTGCAGGCCTGCTCCAGTTCGTTCACGAAGAGCGGGCCGTGCGCCCGCGGGTAGACCAGCCCGGTGAGGGAGACCAGGTTCTTGCCGGACGCCAGCAGCGCGCAGATGGTGTCCAGCTCGGCGAACCGGTCGGGTTTGGGAGTCGGGGCGTAGAGGACGCAGTCGGCGTCCAGGCCGAGGATCTCGCCGAGGTCGCCGGTCGCGGTGACGCCGACCGGGTCGCGCCCGGCGAGCGTCCCGGCGTCGGCGCCCACCTTGGCGGGGGTGTGCACCCACGCGCCGGCGAGCTCCATGTCGTCGCGGTCCAGGACGCCCCGGATCGCGCTGCGCCCGAGCGCGCCCGTCGCCCACTGCACCACCCGGTAGCGGCGGCCGGTCGCGGACGCGGTGGCGGGGCTCATCGCACGGGACCTCCGTTGCTCCTCGTGATGCCGACGGGTGAGGAGACTACGCGGTGGGCGCGGAGGGAATTGCGGCAATTGGCGCAACTTCCTCCCACGTCCCATCGTACGCAGGACTGTCCGGGCGTCCAGCCGGGAAGGAACCCGGGGGTCGCGGCCGAGCGGGATTCGGTTTAGTGGTACCACTGGGTAACCCCTTGATGATTACCTGGGGGGCGTAGTCGGTGCGATGTGAGGAGACACGAGATGTCGGAACTGCGCTACGACGGCCGCGTGGCGGTCGTGACCGGGGCTGGCCACGGCCTCGGCCGGCAGCACGCGCTGGAGCTCGCCGCGCGCGGCGCCAAGGTCGTCGTCAACGACCTCGGCGGTGACCGGACCGGTACCGGCGCCTCCGCCGGTCCCGCCCAGGAGGTCGTGGACGAGATCAAGAAGAACGGGGGCGAGGCCGTCGCGAACCCCGACAACGTCGCCACCCCCGAGGGCGCGCAGGCGATCGTGAAGACCGCGCTGGACGCGTTCGGCAAGGTCGACATCGTCGTCAACAACGCGGGCATCCTGCGCGACAGGTCGTTCAAGAACATGTCGGTCGAGGAGTTCGACTCGGTCATCGCCGTCCACCTGCGCGGCTCGTTCCTGGTCTCCAGCGCCGCCTGGCCGCACCTGCGCGAGCAGGGCTACGGCCGGATCGTGAACACCTCCTCGCCCGCGGGCCTGTTCGGCAACTTCGGCCAGGCCAACTACTCCACGGCCAAGATGGGGCTGGTCGGGTTCACCAAGACCCTCGCCCAGGAGGGCGCCAAGTACAACATCAAGGCCAACGCGATCGCCCCGGTCGCCTGGACCCGGATGACCGAGGACCTGCTGCCCGCCGACTTCGCCGACAAGCTGGGCGTCGAGCAGGTCACCCCGCTCGTGGCCTACCTCGTGCACGAGTCCATCGAGGACTCCGGCCAGGTCTACACGGTCGGCGGCGGCCGGATCGCGAAGATCTTCGTGGCGGAGGGCCCCGGGTACGGGCAGAAGGAGACGCTGTCGGTCGAGGACGTCCGGGACAACTGGGCGGCCATCGGCGCGGCGGAGCCGCTGACCGTGTTCGGCAACGTGGGCGAGCAGATGGGCCCGCTGATCCAGCAGCTCACGTCCTGAGCCGTTGGCCGGGATCGAGCTCGACCGGCGGGACGGGGTGCTCACGATCACCCTGTCCCGCCCGGAGCGCCTGAACGCGGTCGACGGCGCGCTGACCGAGGAGATGCTGGACGTCCTCAACGGGCTGATGCGCGACCCGTCCACCCGGGTGGTCGTGCTGACCGGCGCGGGCCGCGGCTTCTGCTCGGGCATGGACCTGCAGGGCGGCGACCCGGGCGGCGCGTCCGGCGAGGGCCGCGTCCAGCGGCTCTACCGGGGCATCGCCCGGGGCGGCGAGGTCACCGCGCGGCTGCGGGAGATCCCGCAGCCGGTGATCGCGGCGCTGCACGGCCCCGTCGCGGGCATGGGCGTGTCCTGGGCGCTGGCCTGCGACCTGCGGGTCGCCGACCCGACGACCCGTTTCGTCGTGCCGTTCGTCGACCTCGGGCTCTCGGCCGGGGACTGCGGGCTGTCCTGGCTGCTGCCGCGCCTGGTCGGGCCGGCGAAGGCCGCGGAGATCTGCTACCGGGCGCAGCGCCTGGACGCGGCGCGCGCCGACGCCCTCGGCCTCGTCACCGAGATCGCCCCCGAGGGCGGGGACCTGGCCGCCGCCCAGGCCCTCGCCGGCGAGCTGCTCGGCAGGTCGCCCTACGGCCTGAGCCGGACGAAGGAACTGCTCAACGCGTCCCTGGACGTTCCCGGTCTGCGGCGGCAGCTCATGGCGGAGACGGCCGTGCAGACCCTGGCCTTCTTCAGCGAGGACCTCGCCGAGGGAATGGCGGCCGCGCTGGAGAAGCGCCGTCCGGAGTTCAAGAACCGCTAGCCCTGGAACCGCTGGAGGGGCGAACAGTCGCTTCCCGGCGGATCGCCGGCGCCGTGACCGGCCCAAGGGGGGTGAGCCCCCCTTGGGCCAGGGCCGGTCTCGAATGGCCCCGGCCACGTGCGCGAACGCGATGCCGCGTTCGCCAAGGCCAGGTCATGTAGCGAGCCGCCAGGCGAGCGAAGTGGGCCGGGACTTCGAGAACACCGCCTAGTCGGCGAGTGCGGTGGAGAGCGCCTCGACGTAACGGAGGGCGGCCAGGCGCGCCAGGGCCGGGTGGGCGCCCAGGGGCGCGGAGTGGGCGGAGCCCACGGTGGCGGCGGCCGCCCCGATCAGCGCGGCCTCGGGCTCGGGCCCGATCAGGTGCGGGGCGACGGCGATGGACGCCGCTCCGGCCGCGCGGAGCTGCTCGTAGGCGGCCTTCACCGACGCCTCGTCGTTCAGCGAGGCGGTGAAGACGGGGGCCGCGAGCCGGGAGGCCAGGAGCACGCCGGTGACCTCGGCCTGCCGGACGGCGGCCGCGTCGCCCGGAGTGGCGACGATCACGCCGGACGCGGCCGTCACCATCGTCATCAGCCTGATCCGGTCGGCGCGGGCGAGCCCCGCGTCGGCGAGCCGGTCGTGCAGCGCCTCCGCGATGAGCGGGTGCGGGCCGAGCGGCTCGGCGGCGACGGTGCGCACGGGCGCGGCCGCCACGGCGGCGCGCACGGCGGCGTCCAGCGCCGGGTCGGGCCCGGTGGACAGCGGCACCACCACGGCCGCGAGCTCGTCGCCCTGCTGCCGGATCGAGGCGAGCACGGAGTGCAGGCTCGCCTCGTCGCCCTCCAGGTGCCCGATGTGGGCCGGCTGCCCGGTGTGCTCCAGCTCGACGAGCCGGGCGAGCTCGGCGGCGAGGTCGGTGCCGGCCCGCCGGGCGGGTCCGGGGACGGCGAGGACGAGCGTGGGGGATCCGGGGGGCAGCAGGAAGGACTCGTCGCCGCGGTGACGGCCGCCGCGGGGTGTGCGGCGCCGTCGCGACGGCAATGCCTCGGATGCCTGGCTTTCGGGACTCACGGCGGGCATCGTAACGCCCTCAGGCCCGGGAGCCGTCCTCCCGGCCCGGCCGTCGTCGTTGCCTGTAGGAATCGCTGATCTCCTTCCCGGACCGGTCGCGGCGCGAGCGGTGGTGAAGAAGCAGAGTATGGCGCATTGTCGCTGAGCGACAGGGGGAAATGAAGCAAATTGTCCGGATTTGCCGCTATCCACTTGCGTCGGGTTCGACAAGATCGTCTTGCCCCCGCACATCGCCGCAGGTGGCATGGAATTACGGCAATGCGGCCGAATGCCGTCAAAGGGGTTGCGGGAGCGTTGCCGGCGGCCTTTATGATCCAGGGGCCCTCCGTGCCGGAACGTTCGAGGTCACATGAAATCCCCCCGTAGGCGGTCGATCCGCTCGAAGGTCACCGCGCTGCTGCTCGTGCCGCTGCTCTCGCTCGTGGCGCTCTGGGGATACGCCGCGATCGGCACCGGCCGCGACGCGCTGGCGCAGCGCCGCTACCACACGCTCGACCGCGAGTTCGCGCCGAGCGGCCAGGGCGTCCTGGTCGAGCTGGGCAAGGAGCGGCTGGCCTCGGCCGTGTTCCTCAGCACCCCGCGCCAGGCCGCGGGCGGCATCCCGGCGGCCCTGGTGTCGCAGCGCACGCACGTCGACGCGGCCGTCGAGAACTTCCGCCGCAGGGCCACCTCGGCCGCCGCGCGCAGCGCCACCAACGCCGAGATGGAGTCCCGCGTCGCCGCGGTCCTGCGGGCGCTCGGCGGGCTCGGCGGGCTGCGCGCCGCGGTGGACGCCCGGTCCGTCGACCGGTTGGCCGCGGTCAACGGGTACGGCACGATGGTCGACAACATGCACCGGCTCTACGACAGCCTCGTCGCCATCGACGACTCCGCGCTCTACGACTGGACGCAGTCCACCCGGCACGCCGGCCGCGCCATGGAGCTGCTGCAGCGCGAGAACGCGCTGGTCGCCGGTGCGTTCATCACCAAGGGCCGGATGACGGCGGCCGAGCACCGCATGTTCGTGGAGATGGTCGGCGAGCAGCGCTGGCAGTGGACCAAGCAGCGCTCGCTGCTCGACCCGCTGGTCTACCGGACCGGCACCGCGCAGGTCTTCGCGTCCCCGCAGTACCAGACGTTCAAGGCGATGGAGGACCGGATCGCCGACGCCGACCCGCGCCGGCCGATCCCCGTCCAGCCCGCCGAGTGGCAGCAGACCGCGCAGCCGCTCGTCCTGTCGGTCAACACGATGGTGCTCGGCAACTCCAGGCGCGCCGGGGAGCACGCCGACGAACTCGGCCGCGAGGCCTACCTCAGGCTCGCCGCCGTCGGCGGCCTCGGACTGCTGTCGATCCTGCTGTCGGTGCTGCTGTCGCTGCGGTTCGCGCGCGGGTTCGTCCGCGAGCTCGTCGGGCTGCGCGGGTCGGCCGAGGAGCTGGCCGAGCAGCGGCTGCCCGGCATCGTCGAGCGGCTCGGCCGCAACGAGAGCGTCGACGTCGCGGCGGAGGCCCCGCCCCTGGACGCCGGCCGGACCGCCGAGGTCGCCCGGCTCGCCGAGGCGTTCGCCAAGGTGCAGCGGACCGCCGTCGACGCCGCCGTCGGCCAGGCCGAGCTGCGCGCGGGCGTCAGCCGCATCTTCCTCAACATCGCCCGCCGCAACCAGTCGCTCCTGCACCGCCAGCTGACGCTGCTGGACGGCCTGGAGAGCCGCGCCGAGGCCGACGACCTCGAGGACCTGTTCCGCATCGACCACCTCACCACCCGCATGCGGCGGCACGCCGAAAGCCTGATCATCCTGTCCGGCGCGACGCCGGGCCGCGGCTGGCGGCGGCCGGTGCGCTTCGCCGACGTGCTGCGCGCCGCCGTCTCGGAGATCGAGGACTACACCCGCGCGACGGTGCTGACCGACTCCGAGGACGGCCTGGTCGGCGCGGCCGTCACCGACGTCGTGCACCTGCTGGCCGAGCTGATCGAGAACGCGGCGGCGTTCTCCCCGCCCAACACCGAGGTGCGGGTGATGGCCGAGCGGGTCGGCACCGGGTTCGCGGTGGAGGTCGAGGACCGGGGCCTCGGCGTGCGGCCGGAGCAGCTCGCCGAGGCCAACCGGCGGCTCGCCGAGCCGCCCGAGTACGACCTGGTCGACACCGACCAGCTCGGGCTGTTCGTCGTCGCGCGCCTGGCCGCCCGCCACGACATCACCGTGACCCTGCAGCGGTCCCCGTACGGCGGCGTCACCGCGATCGTCCTGTTCCCGCACGAACTGGTGGTGCCGGCCGAGGAGATGGCCGCCGGGGTGGCGCCGCCCGCGGACGGGCCGGGGGACGCGCCCGCCGCCCTGACCGGGACCGCCGTCGACGGCCCCTCGGAGCGGGAGCCGATGCTCATGGCCGCGCCCGTCCCCGACGGGGTCGTCCCGATCCGCGACTCCGGCGCCCCGCAGGAGCTTCCCGCCCTTCCCACCGACGACCGGGACCAGTGGCGGCGGAACGCTCCAGGGCACCTGGAGGGCGCCGGCGGTCACCTGGAGGCACCGCCCGCGCTGCCCGCGCTCACCGGCCCCGCGGTGTCCGCCGCGCCGCGTCCCGCACCGAACCCCTGGTCGGACGACGCCCACACGCCGGCGCCCGAGGGCCCCGGCGGCGGCGCCGAGAACACCCCCGAGGCCGCCGGTGAGGACTGGCAGCCCGCGGGGACCCACGCCGGGTTGCCCCGCCGCGTCAGGCAGAGGAACCTGGCCCCGCAACTGCGCGACAGGCCCCCGTCGCATCCGCCGGCCGGCGGAGGCGCGACCGGGGCCGTCGCACGCTCGCCCGAGGAGGCACGCTCGCTGATGGCATCGATACAGCAGGGATGGCGGCGCGGACGCGCGTCCGACATGGGGGATGAGGGGACCCGATGATGCACAACACCGTGACCGGTGAGCTGAACTGGCTGCTCAACGACTTCGCCCAGCGGGTCACGACGGTGCGGCAGGCGGTGATCCTGTCGCGCGACGGGCTGGCCGTGGCCGCGTCCAACGAGCTCGCCCGCGAGGACGCCGAGCACCTGTCGGCGCTGGCGTCCGGCGTGCAGAGCCTCGCGCGCGGCGCCGGGCGGCACTTCGCGGGCGGCAACGTCCGGCAGACCATCATCGAGATGGACGCGCTGCTGCTGTTCGTGACGGCGGCGGGCGACGGCACCTGCCTGGCGGTGCTGGCCGAGGCGGAGGCCGACGCCGGACTGGTCGCCTACGAGATGGCGGTGCTGGTGAAGCGGGTCGGCCAGCACCTGCAGGCGAGCCCGAGGTTCGGAGCGGAGGCGGGCGGTCAGGGGTTCGGAGGCGCCGGGGGGTCCGCGCCGCGGGGCTTCTGACCGATGACCCCGCCGGGAGAGCGCTGGCTGGACCGCGAGGCCGGTCCGCTCGTGCGCCCCTACGCGATGACCCGGGGACGGACCCGTCCCGAGGGCGCGGGCTTCGAGCTGATCGCGGTGGTCGCGGCCACCGGCGTTCCCCCGGGCGACCGGCTGCGCTACAGCCCCGACCACGCGCGGGTGCTGCGCGGCTGCGCACGGCCGGTGACGGTGGTCGACCTCGCGGCCGACCTCGGCCTGCCCCTCGGGGTCGTGCGGGTGCTGCTCGGCGACCTGCGGGACAAGGGGCTCATCGCGGTGGTGGACGAGGCGCGCCCGGCCGAGGGCCGGCGGCCCCCGTCCGGGGTGCTGAGGGAGGTGCTCAATGGACTCCGCGCGCTATGACCGGGCGGCGGCCGGGCCGGGCTTCGGGGCCCGGCCGCCGGTCACCACCAAGATCCTGATCGCGGGCGGGTTCGGCGCGGGCAAGACCACCATGGTCGGCTCGGTCAGCGAGATCCGGCCGCTGCACACCGAGGAGCTCCTGAGCGACCGCGGCACCGGGGTCGACGACGTGGCGGGCGTCGCCGCGAAGGAGACCACGACCGTCGCCATGGACTTCGGCCGGATCACGCTCTCCGACCAGCTGCTGCTCTACCTGTTCGGCACGCCCGGCCAGGAGCGGTTCTGGTTCATGTGGGACGAGCTGGCGTCGGGCGCGATCGGCGCGGTCGTGCTCGCCGACACGCGCCGGCTGACCGCCAGCTTCCCCGCGATCGACTACTTCGAGCGCCGCGGCGTCCCGTTCGTGGTGGCCGTGAACTGCTTCGACGGCGAGCGGACGCACCGGCCCCGCGACATCGCCATCGCGCTCGACCTGGACCCCGGCGTCCCGGTGGTGCTGTGCGACGCGCGCCTCCGCGAGTCGTCCAAGGAGGTGCTCGTCGCGCTGATGGAGCACGTGCTGAGCTGGCCGGACGACGAGGACGAGGCGCCCGGCGGCCGGAAGGCCGATCATCGTGAACCCGCGACGTAGTAGGCTCCCGCACACCCCCGTACTCCACGCATCGGGAGGTTTCCCCCGCATGTCCCGCCCCCCAATGCCGACCGCGACACACGTGAGCAGGGTCCGCCAGCCGTGATGGGCCCCCGTTTCTCCTCCATCCGGGCGAGGATCAGCCTGCTGGTCCTCGTGCCGTTGCTGGCGCTCGCCTCGCTGTGGGTGTTCCTCACGGGCTTCACCTACGGCGACGCGAACCAGTTGCTGCGGAGCCGCGAGTTCCAGGAGAAGACCGTGCTGCCCACGCAGCACCTCATCGACGCGCTGCAGAAGGAGCGGCGGCTGACGATGGCCGAGCTCGGCGGCGCCCGCCTCGACGCCGGCGTGATGCGGACGCAGCGGAAGGCCACCGACGACGTGGCCGAGAAGGTCCGCGCGGGCGCGCGCGACGGGGGCCTGCGGGGCTCGATCCTGCCCCAGGTCGCCGACCGGCTGGACGCCTTCGTCGAGCGGATCGACACGCTGCCCGGCGTCCGCCAGGGCATCGATCAGCGCGTCTCCGACCGCGAGCGCGTCCTGCGCGAGTACAGCGGCATCATCGACGCGGGCTTCGCCATCTACAACGCGACCACGCCGGGGGACGGGTCCATCACGGCGCACGCCCGCACGCTCGCCTCGCTCGGCCGCGCCCGCGAGTTCATGTCGCGCGAGGACGCCCTGCTCTCCGGGGCGCTGGCCGCCGGGCACATCACGACCGCCGAGCGGGGCCAGTTCGCGCAGCTCGTCGGCGCCCAGCGGATGCTGTACGCCGACAACGCGCCCAACCTGCACCACGACTACGAGCGCTACGAGCGGCTCGCGGCGTCCCCGCCGTTCGTCCAGCTGCGGACGCTGGAGGACCAGGTCATCCGCGGCGCCGAACCGCCCCGCGCCGCCGTGCGCAAGACCCCCGAGGCGGGCACCCGGCCCGCCGCGGGGGCCCGCACCGGGCAGCCCGCCGCCCGCGCCCCGCACACGCCGGTCGTCGAGCCCGCCATCTGGCGGTCCCTCGCCGACACCGTCAACGGCCGGCTGTTCGAGCTGGAGAACCGGGTCCTCGACGACGTCGTCGACCACGGGGAGAACATCGCGATCAGCGCCTTCACCCGCCTCGGCCTCGCCGGCGGCGTCGGCCTGCTCGCCATCGTGCTGTCGGCGCTGCTCGCGGTCCGGGTGTCGCGGCGGCTGCTGGAGGAGTGCCGCACGCTCGCCTCCGGCGTCGTGGACTTCACCCGCATGCGGCTGCCGCTGCTGGCCGAGCAGGTCCGCGCCGGCGCCCCCGTCGAGCCCGAGGCCGCGCCCGACATCGACTACCGCATCACCGAGATCCGGCAGATCGCCGAGTCCTTCGACCGCGCCCGCGAGGCCGTGCTCGTCGCCGCCGAGGGCGAGGTCGCGGCCCGGCGCGGCATCAGCGAGGTGTTCGTCAACCTCGCGCGCCGCAACCAGGCGCTGCTGCACCGGCAGCTCAGCCTGCTCGACACGATGGAGCGCCGCACCGAGGACCCCTCGGAACTGTCGGACCTGTTCCGCCTCGACCACCTCGCGACGCGCATGCGCCGGCACGCCGAGGGCCTGGTCATCCTGGCGGGCAAGACCGCCGGGCGCGGCTGGCGCCGTCCCGTCCCGCTGGTGGACGTGGTGCGCGGCGCCGTCGCCGAGGTCGAGGACTACCCGCGCGTGCGGGTGCAGCCGCTGCCGCGCGTCTCGCTGCTCGGCTCCGCCGTCGCCGACGTCATCCACCTGCTCGCCGAGGTGGTGGAGAACGCCACCACGTTCTCGCCGCCGCAGTCGCCGGTGCGGGTCAGCGGCCACGCGGTCGCCAGCGGGTTCGCGATCGAGGTCGAGGACCGCGGTCTCGGGATGACCGAGGAGGCGCTGCGCAGGGCCAACGAGCGGCTCGCCCACCCGCCCGAGTTCGACCCGTCCGACAGCGCCCAGCTCGGGCTGTTCGTCGTCGCGCGGCTGGCGCAGCGGCAGGACATCACCGTCACCCTCCGCCCGTCCCCGTACGGGGGGACGACGGCGATCGCGCTGATCCCGAGCTCGCTCATCGTGGAGAGCGCCGAGCCGGAACCGGCCGTGCGCCGCGCCACCGGGCCCATGCAGAAACTGCCGAGCGCCGCCGCGGCGCTCCCGGCGGCCTCGCCCGGAGGCGAGTCCGGCGGGTACGTCCGGCTCGTCGCCGAGGCCGAGCCCTACCGGCCCGAGCCGGCGCGTCCGGCCGAAGAGCCGGCGCCCGCGGCGCCCGTGCCGGCCGCCGCGCCTCCCGCCGAGGCGGAGGCGCCGCCCGCGCCCGCCCGGCCCGAGGAGCCGGCGGAGCCCGTCCCGCCCCCGCGGGAGGGAGAGCTGCCGAGGCGCAGGCGGCAGCAGCACCTGGCGCCCCAGCTCAAGGAACGGGTGGACGCGCACCTGGCCGCGCAGGGGCAGGCCCCGCCGACCGCTCCGGAACCGGCCGCGCCCCCGGCGCCGCCCGCCCCGGAGCCGGCCGGGACGCCGCTCGCCGCGCCCGTCCCCATGGACGCTCCCGCGGACGGGGCCGGCCGCGACCCGGCCGGGGCCGTTCCCGCGGGCGAGGACCCGGACGGCGGCGCCGCCCGCTCGCCCGAGTCGATGCGAACGATGCTGTCCAGCATGCAGCGCGGCTGGCAGCGCGGCAGGCAGGACGCGGCCGACGCGGAGGCCGTGGGAAACGTAGGCGACCAGGAGGACGACGCCCCATGACACAGCCCCAGCACTCCGGCGCGGAGGTCCCGGGCGGAGCCGGAGGTGAGCTCAACTGGCTCCTGGACAGCCTCGTCCAGCGGGTCGCCCCGGTGCAGAACGCCGTCGTGCTGTCCAGCGACGGGCTGCGGATAGCCGCGTCCAGCGGGCTGGCCCCCGAGGAGTCCGACCACCTGTCCGCCGTGGCCGCCAGCTTCCAGAGCCTCGCGCGCGGGGCCGGGGAGTCCTTCGGCGGCGGGCCCGTCCGGCAGACGATCGTGGAGATGGAGTCGTCGTTCCTGTTCGTCACCGCCGCCGGCCGGGGCGCCTGCCTGGCCGTCCTCGCCGACGCCGAGGCCGACCTCGGGATCATCGCCTACGAGATGGCGATGCTCGTCACCCGGGTCGGCCAGCACCTGTCGGCCAACCCGCGCGTCGTCGCGGCCGAGTCCGGCGGAGCGTGAGGTGGGCGGCACGGCGTGGTACGACGACGCGGCGGGCCCCGTCGTGCGCCCGTACGCGCTCACCCGAGGCCGGACGCACTACGACGGCGTCGAGTTCGACCTGGTCGCACTGATCGTCGCGGCCGACCCGCCCGAACCCGCGGAGGACGCCCACGCACTTCCGGCGGCCCCATGGGCGCCGGAGCCCGAACATGACATGATCCTGGAGCTTTGCCGCACCCCGTTGTCGGTCGCCGAGATAGCGTCGGATCTGGAACTTCCCCTCGGGGTCGTCCGTGTCCTGCTCGGCGACCTGCTCGACCACTCGCTGATACAGGTCCGGCGCCCCGCGCCGGTGGCGCAGTTCCCCAGCGAGCGCGTACTCAAGGAAGTGATCGATGGAATCCGTGCGCTCTGACGCGGCCGCCCAGCAGGGCGACTCGGCGCTGACGGTAAAGATCCTCGTCGCCGGCGGTTTCGGCGTCGGCAAGACCACCCTGGTCAGCGCGGTCAGTGAGATCCGCCCGCTGCGCACCGAGGAGGCGCTGACCGAGAAGAGCATCGGGATCGACGACACCACCGCCGTCGCGTCCAAGACCACCACGACCGTGGCGATGGACTTCGGGCGCATCACGCTGCCCAACGGGCTGGTGCTGTTCGTGTTCGGCACCCCGGGCCAGGACCGGTTCTGGTTCATGTGGGACGAACTGGCCAAGGGCGCGCTCGGGGCGGTCGTCCTCGTCGACACCCGCCGCCTCGCCGACTGCTTCGCCTCGGTCGACTACTTCGAACGCCGCGGCGTCCCGTTCATCATCGGCGTCAACCGCTTCGACGGCGCCGGCCAGCACTCGGCCGACCAGGTCCGCGACGCCCTCGACCTGGCCCCGGAGATCCCCGTGATCTCCTGCGACGTCCGCGACCGCGAGGACGCCAAGCGCGTCCTCATCAGCCTCGTCGAACACATCATGCGAACGATGAGCACCGGAAGGCAGACGGTGTCTTATTAGCGTTTTTCTCCTCCTTCGGGCCTGGCGGCCCTCCATCGTCGAGAAACGCGGGCGATCGCTGGCATCGCTCCGTCTCGCCTTGCGGCTCGCTTCGCGATCAGGTTCTCGCAAGCTCGAACCTGCCTTCGGACGCGATCGCGGCGGTGAGGTCGTTGCGTGGTTGCGGTGGGGCTGAGGTAGGCGGTTAGGCGGGTTACGGCCCCGCTCGGCGTGATTGTGCGCTGGGCGGGGCCGTTCTGTGCGCGCGGCTTTGTCTTCTGAGTGGAGAAAGTTTGGAAGATTCGAGGGAAAGGTCTTCTCATGGCAGCGAAAGCGGGTTACGGTCTCGGGCATGAGACCGGCGTCACACCGCGCCGGGTCCGATCCCGAGAGGACGGCGTGATGCGCATGTCGGCTCGTCCGCAGAACGTGCACCAGGCACGCCTGCTGCGGCTGCTGCGTGACGAGGGGCCGCGCTCGCGCGCCGAGCTGGGCGACGTCGTCCGGCTGTCGCGGTCCAAGCTGGCGGTGGAGCTGGACCGGCTCGTCGAGCTCGGCCTCGTGGAGGGCGCCGGGCTGGCGGCCTCGCGGGGCGGGAGGCGGTCCGGGATCGTCCGGCTGTCGCCGCGGCTGCGGTTCGTCGCCTTCGACATCGGGGCGACCTCGATCGACGTGGCGGTGACCGACGGCGCGCTGGAGGTCCTCGGGCACGTCAGCGAGCGGTGCGACGTCCGGCAGGGCGCGACCGTGGTGCTGGAGCGGGCGCTGGACCTGCTCGGCAAGCTGCGCGACGAGGGCCTGATCCCGCAGGTGCACGGGACGGGCATCGGGGTGCCCGGGCCGGTCAGCTTCCGCGACGGCATGCCGGTCGTCCCGCCGATCATGCCCGGCTGGGACCGGTTCCCGGTGCGGGACGCGATCGGCCAGGAGCTCGGCTGCCCAGTCCTCGTCGACAACGACGTGAACCTGATGGCGCTCGGCGAGCTGCACGCCGGGCTCGCCCGGTCGGTGGACGACTTCCTGCTCGTGAAGATCGGCACCGGGATCGGCTGCGGCATCGTGGTGGACGGCGCCATCTACCGGGGCGTGTCCGGCAGCGCGGGGGACATCGGCCACATCCGGGTCGACGACGACGGCCCGACCTGCGCCTGCGGCAACGCCGGGTGCCTGGAGGCGTTCTTCGGCGGCGCGGCGCTCGCGCGGGACGCCGAGGCGGCGGCGCGGTCCGGCCGCTCGCCCGCGCTCGCGGCCCTGCTGGAGACCCACGGGCGGCTGACGGCCGAGCACGTCGGCGAGGCGGCCGCCGCCGGCGACCCGTGCGCGGTGCAGATCATCCGGGAGGGCGGCCGGCACGTCGGCCAGGTCCTCGCCGGGCTCGTCAGCTTCTTCAACCCCGGCCTCGTCATCATCGCGGGCGGCGTCGCGGGCCTCGGCCACACGCTGCTCGCCGAGATCCGCAGCGTCGTGTACCGGCGGTCCGCGCCGCTCGCGACCGGCAACCTCCCGATCGTGCTGTCCGAGCTCGCCGGCGCCGCCGGCGTGGTCGGCGGCGCCCGGCTCATCAGCGACCACGTCTTCTCCGCGTCCTGACCCCCTCTCCGGCCCCCGAGGAGGCCCGATGGGCTCGTCCGAACCCGAACCGCTGCTGCGGATGCGCGGCATCGTCAAGCAGTTCCCCGGCGTCCGCGCCCTGGACGGCGTCGACCTCGACGTCCGCCCCGGCGAGGTGCACTGCCTGCTCGGCCAGAACGGTGCCGGCAAGTCCACGCTCATCAAGGTGCTCGCCGGCGCGCACCAGCCCGACCAGGGCGAGATCGTCTTCGGCGGGGCGCCGGTCCGGCTCGCCGGGCCCACCGCCGCCATGCGGGCCGGGATCGCCACGATCTACCAGGAACTGGACCTGGTGGACGGCCTGTCGGTCGCCGAGAACATCTTCCTCGGGCACGAGAGGGCCCGCCTCGGGTTCACCCGCCGCGGCGAGGCCGAGCGGGCGGCGCGGGAGCTGCTCGGGCGCCTCGGGCACGGGGAGATCCCGCCGCGCCGCGAGGTCGGGCGGCTGCCGGCGGCGGGCAAGCAGGTCGTCAGCATGGCCCGCGCCCTGTCGCACGACGCCCGCCTCATCGTGATGGACGAGCCGTCCGCCGCGCTCGCCCACGACGAGGTCGCCAACCTCTTCCGCATCATCCGGGAGCTGACCGCGGCCGGCGTCGCGGTGGTGTACATCTCGCACCGGCTGGAGGAGATCCGCGAGATCGGCGACCGGGTGACCGTCCTCAAGGACGGCCGGTCGGTCGCGGGCGGGCTGCCCGCACGAGGCACCTCCACCGACGAGATCGTCTCGCTCATGACCGGGCGCGACGTGGAGTACGTGTTCCCCCCGCGGCCCGAGCCCGAGGACGGTCGCCCCGAGGTGCTGCGGGTCGAGGGCCTCACGCTGCCCGGCGCGTTCGAGGACGTGTCGCTCACCGTCCGCGCGGGCGAGATCGTCGGGCTCGCGGGGCTGGTCGGGTCCGGGCGCTCGGAGATCCTGGAGACCGTCTACGGGGCCCGGCGCCCCGCGCGGGGACGGGTGCTCGTGGACGGCCGCCCGGTCCGTCCCGGCGACACGGGCGCGGCGGTGCGGCGCGGCATGGGCATGGCGCCCGAGGAGCGCAAGAGCCAGGCGCTGCTGCTGAACGAGACCGTCGCCGCCAACGTCAGCGTCGCCTCGCTGCCGCGGTACGCGTCGTTCGGCTGGCTCAGCCGCCGCCGCGAGCTCGCCGACGTGCGGCGCCAGATCGAGTCGCTCGACATCCGGCCGCCCGACCCGCGGCGCCCGGTCGTGACGCTGTCGGGCGGCAACCAGCAGAAGGTCGTGCTGGCCCGCTGGCTGCTCGGCACGGCCGGGCTGCGGCTGCTGATCCTCGACGAGCCCACCCGCGGGGTGGACGTCGGCGCCCGCGCCGAGCTGTACGCGGTGATCCGCGAACTGGCCGGGCGCGGGATCGGGGTGCTGCTGGTGTCCAGCGAGGTACCCGAGGTGCTCGGGCTCGCCGACCGCGTCCTCGTCGTCCGGGAGGGGCGCGTCGTGCACACCGGCGACGCCCGCGACCTCGACGAGGGCGCCGTGCTCAACATGATCATGGAGGGGAGTGCCCTGTGACCGGCACCTTTCACTCCGGAGGGTCGGCCCCCCGGACCGAGAAGAACGCGGCCGATGGCGGCGGGGCGCCCGCCCGCCCGACGGGCGGGAGCGGCGGGCCGCGGCTGCCCTTCGCGCGGGGCGGCGCCGGGAGCCGCGAGATCCACCACCTCGGGCTCGTCGCCGCGCTGGTGCTGCTGTCGGTCGTCGGCCTGGTGACCGAGCCCGGCAACTTCGCGACCTCTGGCAACGTCGTCGGCATCCTCGCGCTCGCCGCCACCATCGGCGTGATCACCGTCGGCCAGACGTTCGTCATCATCGGCGGCGGGATCGACCTGTCCGTCGGGTCGGTGATGGCGCTGGCGTCGGTGTGGGCGACGACGGTGGCGACGCAGTCCTACGGCCCGGCGGTGATGGCGCTGTGCGCGGTCCTCGTCGGCACCGGCGCGGGAGTCGTCACCGGGCTGCTGATCTCCTACGGGCGGCTGGTCCCGTTCATCGCCACCCTCGCGATGCTCGTCGCGGCGCGGGGGCTGGCGCAGCGGATGTCGGACCGCAGGACCCAGCTCGTCCGGCCGGAGAACGACGCGATCGAGGCGCTGTCCACCACGAAGGTGCTCGGGCTGCCGCTCGTCGTGTACATCTTCGCCGCGGTCGCCGCCGCCGGATGGCTGCTGCTCAACCGCACCACGTTCGGCCGCCGGACGTTCGCGGTCGGCGGCAACCCCGAGGCGGCGCGGCTGGCCGGCATCGACGTCCGCCGGCACACCCTGCTGCTGTACGCGCTGTCCGGGTTCTGCTGCGGCGTCGCCGCGCTCATCATCATGGCCCGCACCACCACCGGCTCCAGCACCCACGGCGACCTGTACGAGCTGGACGCGATCGCCGCCGTCATCATCGGCGGGACGCTGCTCACCGGCGGGCGCGGCACCGTCGCCGGGTCGATCCTCGGCGTGCTGGTGTTCACCCTCATCACCAACCTGTTCATCCTGAACGGCCTGCAGACCAGCGACCAGCTGATCGCCAAGGGCGCGATCATCGTGATCGCCGTGCTGCTGCAGCGCCGCGGGCTCCGCTCGCCCACCTGAGGACACCGCCCGACCCCCACCCCACGTCCGGCGCCGCGCGTCCCGGGGAACGCGCGGCGGGGGACGCCCCATCCCTTGATCAGGAGCACGTCATGCGTGATCAGAGCCCCCGTCCCACCCGCAGAGGCGTCCTGTTCGGCGGCGCCGTCGTCGCGGCGGGCAGCCTCGCCGCGGCCTGCACGAGCAACAGCGAGAAGGGCGACCCGACCCCGGCGGCGCAGGCCGGGTCGCTCGCCGGCGACAACGACAAGCCGGGCAAGCAGGTCACCATCGGGTTCTCCGCGCCCGCCGCGGACCACGGCTGGATCGCGGCGATCGCCAAGAACGCCGAGGGGCAGGCCAAGAAGTACAAGGACGTGATGTTCAAGCCCGTCGAGCCGACCAACGACATCAACCAGCAGATCTCCGCCGTCGAGTCGCTGATCCGCGCGAAGGTCGACGTGCTGGTGATCCTGCCCAACGACGGCGAGCAGCTGAACCAGGTCGCCCGCAAGGCGATGGACGCCGGCATCCCCGTCGTCAACCTCGACCGCGTCTTCCCCGACAAGCTGTCGTACCGGACGTGGGTCGGCGGCGACAACTACGGCATGGGCGTGTCCGCCGGCCACTACATCGGCAAGAAGTTGAAGGGCAAGGGCGCCTCGAACCCCGTGATCCTGGAGATCCAGGGCATCGCGACGCTGCCGCTGACGCAGGACCGCAGCAAGGGCTTCGCGGACGCGCTGAAGTCCTACGGCTACACCGTCACCGCGAAGCAGGACGCCAAGTTCACCGTGGAGTCCGGCAACCAGGTCGCCTCCAACCTGCTGCAGGCGCACAAGAAGATCGACGCTTTGTGGAACCACGACGACGACCAGGGCGTCGGCGTGCTCGCCGCGATCAAGCAGTCCGGCCGCAAGGAGTTCTTCATGGTGGGCGGCGCGGGCTCGGCCAACGCCATGCGCGAGATCAAGTCCGGCGGCGGCGTGCTGGAGGCCACCGTCACCTACCCGCCGACCATGGCCGCGTCCGCGATCAAGCTGGGCCGGCTCATCGCGCAGGGCAAGGGCATGGCCGACCTGGTCGAGCTCCAGGTGCCCCAGTCGATCACGCTGGCCTCCGAGACGGTCGCCAAGGACAACGTCGACACCTACATGCCGCTCGGCTTCGAGTCCTGAGCGGCGGGGGCGCCGGCGCGCCCGCCCCCGGAGGGCGGGCGCGCCGGCTCGGGGGGCCGCGGCCCCCCCGAGCCGGAACACGACACAGAGAGGTGAGCTGAACATGACGACCGTCGGAGTCGGGATGGTCGGGCACGCGTTCATGGGACGCGCCCACTCCCAGGCGTGGCGCAGCGTGGGGCCGTTCTTCGAGCCGCCGCTGAGACCCGTCATGACCGCCCTGGCGGGACGTTCCGCCGAGCGCGCCCGCGCCGCCGCCGACGCGCTCGGCTGGGCGTCGGTGGAGACCGACTGGAAGGAGCTGCTCCGCCGCGACGACGTCCAGCTCGTCGACATCTGCACGCCGGGCGACAGCCACGCCGAGATCGCCGTCGCCGCGCTCGACGCGGGCAAGCACGTGCTGTGCGAGAAGCCGCTCGCCAACTCCGTCGCGGAGGCCGAGGCGATGGCCGCCGCCGCGGAGCGGGCGCGCGAGCGCGGAGTCCGGTCGATGGTCGGGTTCAACTACCGGCGCGTCCCCGCCGTCACCCTGGCCCGCAGGCTGGTGGACCAGGGGCGCATCGGCGCCGTCCGGCACATCCGGGCCCAGTACCTCCAGGACTGGCTGGCCGACCCGCAGGCGCCGTTCACGTGGCGGATGGACCGCGACCGGGCCGGGACGGGCGCGCTCGGCGACATCGGCGCGCACATCATCGACACCGCGCAGTTCATCACCGGGCACCACCTCGTCGGGGTGACGGCGCTGCTGGACACGTTCGTCCCGGAACGCCCGGTCCCCGGAGGCGGGACGGCGCGGGTCACCGTGGACGACGCGGCCCTGTTCGTCGGGCGCACCGACGGCGGCGCGCTCGCCTCGTTCGAGGCCACCCGGTTCGCCACCGGCCGCAAGAACGCCCTGCGGATCGAGGTCAGCGGCTCCTCCGGCGCCCTGGCGTTCGACCTGGAATCGCTGAACGAGCTGTGGTTCCACGACCGTGAGGAAGACGGCGCGACCGCCGGTTTCCGCAGGATCGTCGTCACCGAGCCCGTCCACCCGTACGCGGACCGGTGGTGGCCGCCCGGCCATCTGCTGGGCTACGAGCACACGTTCACCCACCAGGCGGCCGACCTGCTCACCGCGATCGCGGACGGCACCGACCCGCGCCCGTCGTTCGCCGACGGCCTGCAGGTGCAGCGCGTCCTCGCCGCGGTCGCCGGCAGTGCCCAGGCCCGCTGCTGGGTCGATGTCGAAGGGAGCGAATCATGACACGACCGATCACGCTGTTCACCGGCCAGTGGGCGGACCTGCCGTTCGAGGAGGTCTGCCGGCTGGCGTCCGGCTGGGGCTACGAGGGCCTGGAGATCGCCTGCTGGGGCGACCACTTCGAGGTCGACAAGGCCCTCGCCGACGACGGCTACGTCCCGCGCAAGCTGGAGACGCTCGCCGAGCACGGCCTCAAGGTGTGGGCGATCTCCAACCACCTCGTCGGGCAGGCCGTCTGCGACAACCCCGACGAGCGGCACCGGGCGATCCTGCCCGAACGGATCTGGGGCGACGGCGAGCCCGAGGGCGTCCGGCGCCGCGCCGCCGCCGAGATCATGGACACCGCCCGGGCCGCCGCGCGGCTCGGCGTCGACACGGTGGTCGGGTTCACCGGCTCCTCGATCTGGCACACGGTCGCGATGTTCCCGCCCACCCCCGAGTCGATGGTGGAGCGCGGCTACGCCGACTTCGCCGAGCGCTGGAACCCCATCCTGGACGTGTTCGACGAGGTCGGCGTCCGCTTCGCGCACGAGGTGCACCCGAGCGAGATCGCCTACGACTACTGGACGACCGTCCGGACGCTGGAGGCGATCGGGCACCGCCCCGCCTTCGGGCTGAACTTCGACCCGTCCCACTTCGTGTGGCAGGAGCTCGACCCGGTCGGCTTCCTGCTCGACTTCCGCGACCGGATCTACCACGTCGACTGCAAGGACACGAAGGTCCGCACGGGCGACGGCCGCCGCGGCCGCCTGTCGTCCCACCTGCCGTGGGCGGACCTGCGGCGCGGCTGGGACTTCATCTCCACCGGCCGCGGCGACGTCCCGTGGGAGGACGTCTTCCGCGCCCTCAACGCGATCGGCTACACCGGCCCGATCTCCGTCGAGTGGGAGGACGCCGGAATGGACCGCCTCCAGGGCGCCCCCGAAGCCCTGGAGTTCGTCCGCGCCCTCAACACCATGGAACCCCCCACCACGAGCTTCGATTCGGCGTTCACATAGCGTTTTTCTCCTCCTTCGGGCCTGGCGGCCCTGCTGTGCCTATTGCAGTGACCTCCTCCTTCGGGCCCTGAAGGCCCTCCATCGTCGGGCACTGCGGCGATCGCTGGCATCGCTCCGACTCGCCTTGGCGGCTCGCTGCTGTGCTTATTGCAGCGCCCTCCTCCTTAGGGCCTGGCGGCCCTCCATCGTCGGGCACTGCGGCGATCGCTGGCATCGCTCCGACTCGCCTTGGCGGCTCGCTGCACGATCAGGTTCTCGCTTCGCTCGAACCTGCCTTCGGACGCGATCGCAATCATTGAGGTTGTTGGGTGGTTGCGGTGATGATTGCCGCCCCCTGAGCCGGCCGGCCCGGGCCTCAGGGGGCGGGGTGGGCGCCTAGGTTGCGGGGGGCGTGGTCGGTTACGAAGCGTTCCAGTTCGGGTGCCGTCACGCCCATCGGCGGGACGACGATGAGCCGGTCCACGCCCAGCTCCCCGTAGTCCCGGACGTGCCCGGCGTCCGGGAGGCGGGGCGGGCTGAGCGAGACGTGCAGGGGCCCGCGGCCCGCCTCGGCGGTGAGGGACCGCAGCTTCGCGATCGTCTCCGCGGCGGCGCGGCGTCCGAGCATCCACCCGTACCAGCCGTCGGCGTGCCGGGCGGCCCGGCGCAGCGCCGCGGGGCTGTGGCCGCCCGTCACGACGGGGATCGGCCGCTGCACGGGCCGGGGATGGGCGTCCACGCCCGCGAAGTCGACGTGGCGGCCGTGGAAGGCCGGCTCGTCGTCGTACCAGAGGGACCGCATCGCCGCGAGGTACTCGTCGGCGCGGGCCCCGCGCCCCTCCGGCGGGACGCCGACCGCGCGCATCTCCGGCTCCAGGTATCCGGCGGCCGTGCCGAAGACGAGCCTGCCCCGGCTGAGCACGTCGAGGCTGGCGAGCTGCTTGGCGAGGACCAGCGGGTTGCGCTGCGGCAGGACGACGACGCCGGTGCCGAGGGCGATCCGCTCGGTCCGGCCGGCGAGGTGGGCGAGGGCGACCAGCGGGTCCAGGAACGGCGCGTCCGGCTCGGCGGGGGACGGCGCGACGCGCGGGCGCGGCAGCACGACGTGGTCGCCGGCCCAGACGGAGTCGTATCCGAGATCCTCGGCCAGGGCGGCGATCCGGGCGGCGACGTGCGGATCGGCGCAGGCGTGCAGGTTGACGGCGAAGAGCCCGAGAGTGGGTGGCATTCGTAGATAATCGAACTTTTCTACGATCGCGTCAACCGATGATCGAACGGATATACCCTGCTGCCATGGCGGAGGGTTCGATGCGCGACGGGCTGCCGGAGGGGCTCGCGTCCCTGGCGGGCTTCCAGCTGGCCAAGTGCGGGTGGTGGCTGGAGCAGCGGCTCGAGGAGGAACTGGAGCCGCTCGGCATCCGGGTGCGGCACTTTCTCGTGCTGGCGATGCTCAGCACGTCCGAGACGCTGTCGCAGCAGGAGATGGCCGACTACCTGCTGCTCGACCCCACGCTGATGGTCGGGCTCGTGGACGACCTGGAGGCGCGCGGCCTCTGCGAGCGTGCCCGCGACCCGCGCGACCGGCGGCGGTACCGCGTCCGCGTCACCGAGGACGGCCGGGCTCTCCACGGCCGGGCGCGCGCCCTGGCCGACGCGGTCGGCGAGGACGTCTTCGGGCCGCTGTCAGACGGTGAGTTGGGCGCCGTGGTCCGGGCGATCGGCCGGGTCATGGAGCCGTTCTGGGCGGAACAGGCGGTGCGCCCGCGCCGCAAGCGGTGAGGGGCCCGGCGGTCAGGGGAGGGCGCGGAAGTCGGCGAAGTCGAAGCCGGGGGAGACGACGCAGCTGACCAGGACCTCCTCGTCCCCGCCCGGGCGGGCGGCCTGCCAGGCGCCGGGCGGGACGAGGGCCTGCGGCACCTGGCCGCCCGCGACGTCCGCTCCCAGCGTGACCTGCTCGGGCGCCGGGGACGGACGGTCGCCGTACCCGCCGAGGAGCAGGGTCAGCGGGCCGCCCGAGTGCCACAGCCACAGCTCCGCTGACCGGACGGCGTGCCAGATCGACTCCTCGCCGGGCGGCAGCAGGAAGTAGATGGCGGTGGCGGCGGCCCGCTCGCCCGGGTAGCCGTCCGGTGTGAACGCCGCGTCCGACCGCCACGTCTCGCGGTACCAGCCGCCCTCGGGGTGCGGCAGCAGGTCCAGCGCCTCGGCGGTCGCCGGCCGGTCCAGGGCCGCGACGTGCCGGCCGTCGGGCCCGCGCCGCAGGTGGCGGACGCGGGACGCGGTCGTGCGGTCGACGACGCCGCGCGCCGGCACGGCGCCGGGGGCGGGGTCGAGGGTGACGGCGACGAGCGGGCCGCCGGTGAACTCCCGGTCGGCGACGGCCAGCAGCCCGGGCTCGTCGTCGGGCGCCCACACGGCCCCCGCCTCCCCGAGGACGAAACGGGGACCGGGCTGGGCCCGCCAGGCGTCGAGCGTCGTCAGCAGCAGCACGCTCCGAGCCTAGACCGTCAGCACGATCTTTCCGGTGACCCGTCCGGTCTCGCCGCGCTCGTGGGCCTTCGCCGCCTCCTCCAGCGGGAACACCGAGTCGATCTCGGCGCGGAGTCGCCCGGCCTCGGCGAGCGCGGCGATCTGCTCCAGCGCGTGGTGGTCGGGCTCAACGAGCAGGTTCTCCGCGCGGACGCCGGTGGTGTCCATGGCGTCGAGCTTGCTGAGCACCACCGACACCAGCGTCCCGCCCGGCCGGAGCACCCGCAGCGAGCGCGGCCCGTAGTCGCCGCCGATGGTGTCGAGGACGACGTCCACGTCCCTGACGACCTCTGCGAAGTCGACGCTGCGGTAGTCGATCGGCTCGTCCACGCCGATACCGCGCAGGAAGGCGTGCTTGCCCTCGCTCGCCGTCCCGATCACGTGGGCGCCGCGCGCCTTGGCGATCTGCACGGCCAGATGCCCGACGCCGCCCGCCGCCGTATGGATCAGCACCCGCCGGCCCTCCCGCACGTCGGCGGTGTCGACCAGCGCCTGCCACGCGGTCAGCGCGGCCAGCGGAAGGGCCCCGGCCTGCACGTGGTCGATGGCGGGCGGCTTGGCGACGAACGTCCGGGACGGCGCCGCGACGTACTCGGCGTGGGAGCCGGCCCCGAACGGGTAGCGGAGCATCCCGAAGACCTCGTCAAGCGCGGCGATCAGAACGGCGTCTCGCAGGCGCAGCAACATCGCCGCAACCACGCAGCGACCTCGATGGTTGCGATCGCGTCCTAAGGCAGATTCGAGCGGAGCGAGAATCTGATCGCGCAGTGAGCCGCCAGGCGAGCCGGAGCGATGCCAGCGATCGCCCGCGTTTTTCGACGATGGAGGGCCTTCAAGGCCCGAAGGAGGAGAAGAACGCCATGAACACTGCTAGTCCATTTCTGAGAGGCGGGCCGGGTCGAACGCGATCGGGTAGGGGCGGTCCAGGGTGAGGGTCTCGCCGGAGCGCGCCTTGCCGGCCAGTTCGTAGCGGCCGTCGCGGAGTTCCAGCAGGGTGAGGGCGGGACGCGGCTCCAGGTCGACGAGCCAGTAGTGCGGGATGCCGGTCGCGGCGTACTCGTCCACCTTGCGGACGCGGTCGATCTGCTCGTTGACCGTGCGCGGCGTGACGACCTCGGCGACCAGGAGGAGGTCGGGGCCGTAGTAGGTGCGGGTCTGGCGTTCGAGCGCCGCGCGGGCCACGTCGCGGGCGACGACGAAGACGTCCGGCTTGCGGACGCCCGCCGGGGTCGTGACGTCCTGCGGCGCTCCGGCGACGTGCACGTCGGCGTCCGCCTGCCGGGCCGCCTCCTTCAGGACGGTCTTGAGCTGGTCGGCCGCGTGGTCGTGCCACAGGTCGCCGGGCAGCTCGTTGAGCCAGCCGTCGGCGAGCTCGTAGCGGCGGCCCTCCTCGGGGAGCGCGTCCAGGTCGTACAGCGTGTACGGACCGTGCGCCCGGCCGACCGTGCCGCCCATGGATCCTCCCCCCTGACCTCGATGAACGGGCTGATCCGAATCTAGTGGACGGCCGTCCGGAAAGAGCGCAGCCATGATCGCGCGTCGGGATGCGGACGAATGTCTCGATAGCCGAGCGGCGGCGAGTTAAGATACATCGCGTCTTGACCCTCCAGTCGCTGGAGGGGCCAGGCTGTCGAGGCGGAAACGCCCGAAGGAGAGATGCGATGAGCGTCGAGCACGACCGCGCCGCGCCCGCCCTGCGCGCCTCGGACCGCGACCGCGACGAGATGCTCGTCCGGCTCCACACGGCCTTCGCCGAGGGGCGGCTGAGCGAGGCCGAGCTGGACGAGCGCATCGACCTGGCCCTGGCCGCGCGCACCTACGACGACCTGGGCGCGCTGGTCGCCGACCTGCCGTCCGGGCGGTCCGCCAGCGAGGAGATCGGGAGGGCGCCCGCCGGGCGGTTCCAGGTCGCCTACAAGGGGTCGGTGGCGAAGGCCGGGCGCTGGCGGCTGCCCGAACGGTTCACGACCGTCGTCTACAAGGGGACGGGCCTGCTCGACCTCCGCGAGGCCGACCTGGACGGGGAGGTCACGACCCTGTGGGTGCTCGCCTACAAGTCCACCGTGCAGATCGTCGTTCCGCCCGGGGTCCGGGTGGAGGCGGACGGCGTCGGCGTGTCCGTCGAGGTCCACGCCGCCCCTCCGGCCGGGGCGCCGGTCCTGCGCGTCAAGGGCTGCGCCTACAAGGGAGCGATCGAAGCGAAAGATCGGATATCTCGGGCGTGAGGTGATAGAACGCTCCCGCGGCCCCCATCGGCCGCCGTTCACGCGGATGTCAGTACAAGGCCGCCCGTGGCGCGATTTGATGGTGACTCGACAGGGACCGTGAAGGAGCGCGTGTGACGGCGAGGACCCCGGAGCAGCACGAGGCCCGGCGGACGGCCGAGGAGGGCCCGGCGGACTCCCGCCACGTGCGCCGGCGCCTCACCTTCGGCGTCGCGGGTGATCTCGCCGACATGCCGGCAGCGCGGTCGCCCTGGCAGCGCGCCTACGAGGCGTGGCGGTCCGCCGGGCTGGACTGGGGCCACGGCGCTCCGGCCGAGGAGGCCGCGCCGAGGCCCGCGAGCCGCGACGCCGCCCGCGCGAAGTCCCCGGCGAAGTCCCCGGCGAAAGCCCCCGCACAACGCGGGCCGGTGCGGCCCCGCCCGGCGAGCCCCGACCCGCACGACGTCCGGGTCGCCGGTCCGCCCCGGCCCCGGCCGAAGCCCGGGCCGGTGCGGGAAGTAGTTGTAACCGCCCTCCTTGGTGCCGGCCGGGCCGAGCTTGGGCGACGACTTGTACTCCGCCGCGGCGACCTGCGGGAGCCGGAAG